>JAUWFQ010000065.1 GCA_030606865.1 bacterium | reverse complement strand
ACTTCAGTTTTAACATTTAGACCATTCAAGTAAGTATGAATAGTTCTATTTGGTGATTTACTGCTAGGATAATATCGAAGTTCTTTTACCAATTGTTCTGACTCATTATACTCATAAACTTCATAATACCATAACTTATCTTCATTATCATATTTCTCTGTTCTAACTAATATGTCATTGTCATAAAAGTATAGTGAATACTCAAATGAGTCAATTATAGGAAATTCAATATATTCTTTTTCTTTTTTACCATCGTTAGAATAAGTATAGATATAATTCTTTAAGTTGATAAACCCTGTGGATGAATTAAGATTTGCATTGTAATTATTAATTTCTGATAGTTGTCCAATAGAATTATAATAATATTTATTATACCAAACAATTCCAATAATTTCACTATTTTCGTCATATTGGGGACAAGTTACCTTTTTGATTCTATCTTTATTATCATATGAATATTCTTCTAAGATGTATCCAGGTTCATTCAATTCAATTGTTTCATATAGAATAATATATTTTAATTTGGCATTATCAGAGTAAGTGTCATGTTCACAGTATTCATTTACAATGTCATAACACGAGGAAATAATAAGAATACTAAGAACTAAGAATAATAATCTTGATTTCATATTGACTCCAATGTTATTAGAAATAACAACAACGTCTAAAAGTATATATTATCAATATTCTAATTTACAAAAAGTTAATCAATCCATAATCCTCATTACCGGATACAATCTATAATCTGCTTCAAAATTTGGAGAATGCTGATATATAAATTTTAACTGCTCATAAGCATTTGTAGCGAATTCTTCATCACTCGCCTTTCTCTTATCAAATTCTTTCCGTAGTTGTTTGTCAGTTTGTAAAAGACTATCTGCTGTTTCTTCAAATATGTAAGGTGAAAAATATTCACGTTGATCAAGTATCGAGTCGAAGAAATTCCAACGGAAGAATGAATCACGTGCTTGCGGTTCCAAAGTTTCAATTATATATCGGTTACCAATTTGATTCATTGAGATTAAAATATCACCCTTGTAAAACTGCCGAGTTTTAATTACAGTTTTTAGCTCAATTTTGGAATGTGGAAAATGTCCATTGTATGGTTCGGACGGATTTGCAACATTTTCGATAATATACATTTCTCCGGTAATTACTGTATCTTTGCACAACCTTATTAATTCGATATTGTTGAGTTCTAATCTTTCAATTACTTCCCCCCAAGCTTGTGGTAAAACATAATACTCAGGTTTTTCTACCTGTATTGATGATGTATAATAGGAATAAACAGGAATTTGTTTTGTCCATGGTTTATCGCGATTATAATGAAGTCTTTCGAAACCGGTAACTTTTGATGGTTTGTATTCAGCTTCATAGCCATCAAAATTGATTAGATCAAAGCGAGTTGTATCTGCTTTCCAAGTTAATGTGAATTTACCTTGAGTTTTTAAATAGTCATTTGCCTTGCGTCTTATTTCTATAATTTCAACTGAATTAATTTTAGCAAAATCCAATACAGAATTCAGAAACGCTATAGTTGATTCAACTCTTTCGGAATATTTTTTAAACATGTGTGCTTCAGAAATAAAACCAAATGTATTAAATAATGTTGCATATCCGTTTGAAAAGCGCGGTGGAGAAATTCCTGATCGTAGCCCGGAGTCGGGAGTTCGTTTCACTGGTGAAACATATGGTACCATCGGAAAACCGAATTCATTCATGGATGAATATAGATTAGGTAATAACTCAGCCTTAACAAAATCTTGCATAACCGGAGGAAAATTCAACGGATGTGAACCTAATAATGTCATCACGTGCTGATAATCAGCGCCATTTGTGGTATGTGTATCTATAAAGAAATCCGGTTTCCATTCATGGAATATCTTGGTAAGTGATTTGGCATTTTTTGAATCGAGTTTAACAAAATCACGATTAAGATCAAGATTTCTTGCGTTGCCACGAAAACCATATTCTTCCGGTCCGTTTTGATTAGCGCGCGTTGTTGAATTGCGATTTAACACACCGCCAATACTATAGGCTGGAATTATTCCAATTATCACATTTTTAGGAATTTCCTTATTACGCAACAAATCATCAGCAAATTTAATGGATGCATCAACCCCGCAAGATTCTCCAGGATGAATTGCATTGTTTATCATAATCATGCACTTATCTTTTGAACGATATGTCTCGGGATCAAACTTCTTATCGGAGGATATTACAAATAGATGTAGCGGTTTACCGATGTCGGTCAATCCATATGTAAATAATTTTGCAGTTTTATATTGTTTATCGAGTTGTTGATACCATGTGATAGCTTCTTCATAAGTAGGTGTTATGTTATCATTATACTTTAAAGGAATTTGACCAATAAGCAATGAAGATAAAAAAATAATTATAAGTGAACGCATTTTTAACTCCTTGAAATATTCCTTCTATTTATTAAATCTATACTATATTTATTTACCTCACTCACCTTTGTCCTTCAGTATGACCTTAATTTTCTCAACCATTATATTAAATTCTTCCATATTAAACAGGCGAGTAAGATGGACTATTTTACCTTTTTTATCAATTATTACATTTCTTGTAACGCCGCTTTGTTTGTGAGCAAATAATCCAAAGATTTCCGCTCCCGGATCTAAAGCTAAAGGATACGTTATTTTCATATCTTCGGCAAATTTAATTACTTTTTCTGCCGGTTCGTCCCGATCAATACCGATAACAACCAAGTCATCGCATTTTAAGTTTTGTACAATATCTTTTTCAATGTGTGGCATTTCTCGTCTACAAACCGAACACCAACTAGCAGTAAATTGAAGCATAATCACTTTACCTTTTAAATTGGCAAATGATGTTGAATCACCATTGGGGAAAGTTAGTGTAAACTCCGGACTTGGATCACCGACCTTTACATAAAAGCCCACGCTATCAGGTTGCTGTTGTGCAAATAAATTTGAAATTATAAGGATTAAAATAATTATAAATGAGCGCATTTTTTTTAACTCCGTTAAATAATTGTTTCAATTAAATCTATATAAGCTACGTCTATTAAATCGGTTTTTTGGATTCCAAACATATTCATCAATTTATTAGCAATTGTTTCACCATCTATTGATGTTTGATTTGACTTTAGAACAACCTCTAATTCTATGAATTTACCCAAACCTTTTACATCATCTAAATGAATGCGAGTTTGTTCGTATTTATATAATATACGTTTTTTATTTACAACACCACGAATTCCTAGTGATTTTGATAGAACAGATTTTAAAGTTTCGGGATTCTCAGTAAATGAAATGGCAATATCAGATTGTATCGGCTCGAATGAATTTGGACGGTTATAATAAATAAGTTCAGTTTTCTTGGCACTACTAACCCGCAGTTTTAATCGTCCATTTGGAGTATTGAAAAAAGTGTCTTCTTGTTGTTCTATTTGTAAAGGGACAGGGCAGAGTTCTTCAACTAATTTTTTTACCTTTTTATAATCGCTAATTCTTGCTTTGATTTCAATGTTTTTTAGAATCATTAGTTATTATTTAATGCTACAGACCAATCTACGCTGAAGCTTCGGTTGGCAGGGGACACAGAGAATATTAATTGAATATTTAAAGCATGAAACGTGAATGTTATAGTTTTTGTGAACCAATTCGTTTACTTTTTAACTGACGAAGCTTTAGCGTAGTCAGTCGTTGTTAGTAATTTTTTCATTCAAAATTTAAAACTCAACATTTCCATCAACCGTCATCCATTAAACATCAACCATCAAGAAATCCTTTTTCTTTCATCCATTCATCAGATACGAATTTGGTAAGATAATTGCGGATACTGTCAGGAAGAATTACTAAACATTTTTGATTCTTTTTTAACCGTTTTGCAACCTGCAAAGCTGCCCAAACGGCTGCGCCACTCGAACCACCGACTAATAATCCTTCTTCTTTAATCAAACGTCGAGCCATTAAGAATGATTCTTTATCATCAGTTTTTACCCATTCATCAACAATTGAAGGGTCGAAGACATCGGGGAAAAAATCGTAACCGATTCCTTCCACGTAATAATCAAAAACTTCATCACCACCGGCTAAAATCGAACCGTAAGGATCTACACCAACAACTATTATATTAGGAATTTCTTCTTTCAGTCGTTTTGCAACACCTGTAATAGTGCCGCCGGTGCCGGCTCCGATTACGACCATATCTAAGTCAGCATCAAATTCTTCTAATATTTCACCACCGGTATCGTAATAATGAGCATCGGGATTGGCGGGATTAATATACTGATCCAACATATGTGAATTAGGAATTTCCTTATGTAACCTTTCTGCAGTACCCAACATACTGTCTGGATGATCATGCGCCAATTCTGTTTTTGTTCGTACGATTTGTGTTCCAAGTGACTTCAATACTACTTCCTTTTCCATACTCATTTTTTCCGGCATGGTTACAATTAATTTGTACCCTTTTACGGCACATGCTAACGCCATACCGATGCCGGTATTGCCGGACGTTGCTTCAATAATTGTATCACCTGGTTTAATGCGACCTTCTTTTTCCGCTTCAGCGATCATTCTTACACCAATACGGTCTTTCAATGAGCCACCGGCATTTAAAAATTCGCATTTGCCATATAATTCACAATCTAATTCTTTACCGATCGAATTTAGTTTAACGGTTGGTGTATTTTTTATTGTATCTAAAATATTTTCGAATAACATTAAAATTCCTTACAAAAGACTATCGAAGTTTACCACACCCGCCTAAGCTAAAGCAACGGAGGATAAAAAGACACAAAGATACGGAAAGTAAAAAAGGGCTCAGTTGAGCCCTTTTTTATTCAATTCAATTGAATTTATGATACCTTAATTTCAATTTCTTTCGGTTTAGCTTCTTCGGCTTTAGGAACTGATATTAATAAAACACCATCTTTGAATGTTGCGGTAATTTTATCAGCAATTACTTGGTCTGTTAATTGAAAACTTCGTTTAAAAGCTCCGTAACGTCTTTCAGTGCGACAATAATTTATATTTTCGTCCTTTCTGTCAATTTTTCTTTCACCGCCAATTGTAAGCATGTTCTCTTTGATATTAATACTAATATCTTTTTTGGTGAGACCAGGTAGATCAGCGGTTACAACAAAAGCATCGTTATCTTCAGCGATATCTATTACCGGAGTCCAATCGGTTAATTCAGTATCTTCAAAACGATCACCAAAAAAGTCGCTTGTTAAGCGATCCCATTCTGCAACGGTTGGCATCATTCTTTGTCTTTCTGGATTCCATCTAATTAAAGTCATTTTATTTTCTCCTATTTAATTGTAAAATATTTCAAATTCACTTTAATTATTACAATTGATGTGCCAGAATTAAAAAAATGTATATTTTTCAGAAATAATTGTCAATATGACATACCGATAGACAGAATTTGAGATAGTCTGTAAATATTGCAGACTTGGCATAAAATTGATTTGATTTAATAGTATTGAAAATCAAATGAATAATTTCATTGGAAACAAAAATCCCCTTAATTTCCACACTTATTTAAGGAATCAAAATGAAAAAGTTAGCATTATTCGGTGGTACACCTGTTCGAACTAAACCGTTTCCAAATTGGCCTACCGTTACAGACGAATTGAAGAAACAAGTGATCAATACAATGGAGACAGATTCATTGGGAGTTGGAAGTAATATTATAAAGCAGTTTGAGGAAAAGTATGCTGAATTTCACGATGCAAAATATTGCTTAAGTACAAGTTCCGGTACTACAGCTATTTGGGTGTGTCTTAAAGCTGCAGGGGTAAAAGCCGGTGATGAGGTAATTATACCACCATATACATTTATTGCAACCGGTTCGTCAATATTAATGGCTAACGCCATACCTGTTTTTGTTGATGTTGATCCTGAAACTTTTAATATGGATCCCGCAAAACTTGAAGCAGCTATAACAGATAAAACTAAAGTGATAATGCCCGTCCATATTGCAGGAAATCCTGTTGATATGGATGCAATTTTACAAATCGCTAAAAAACACAATATAAAAGTTATCGAAGATGCAGCTCAGGCGCATGGCGCAGAATGGGACGGAAAAAAAGTTGGTGCACTTGGACTAGGAGGAATTTTCAGTTTTCAAACTTCTAAAAATCTTTCTGCCGGTGAAGGTGGTGCAATCGTTTCAAATGATAAAGATTTTATGGATGCTTGTTATTCTTATGCCAATTGTGGCCGAGTGCGCGGAGGTGAGTGGTATGAGCATCAATATTTAGGCGGAAATTTCCGATTGAACTCGATGGCGGCAAGTTTATTATTAGCCCAGCTTGAGACTCTTGAAAAGGATATGGACTTACGTGATAAAAACCGTAAGCTATTAGACAATGCTATATCTCAAATTGATGGATTAACGATTACAGAAATGTATCCTAAAGCAACACGTAGTGCTAATCATTTATATTTGTTACGTTATGATAAAGATAAATTTAATGGAATTCCACGCGAAAAATTCTTTAAAGCAATGCAAGCTGAAGGAGTGTATACTTATGCGGGATATACACCGCTATATCGCGAGCGATTGTTTGCGGTTGATTCAGAGGAATATCCATGGTTGGAGGGAATAAATTATAAAGATATGAATTTTCCTGTAACGGAAAAACTATGTACGGAAGAAGCAGTTTGGTTAAAACAGAATCATTTGTTAGGAACAAAAGACGATATCAATGATATAATTATGGCTTTTAAGAAAGTGACAACAGCGATGAAAAATGATCTTGAACTATTTTTAAAATAATTACAATTAATAAGATAACTGATATGACACAACAATTACAAAATTTATTAAATGCCATTGATGTCCCTGCGGATTGGATTGGTTTGCGTGAAGTTGATGAACGAACTACTGTCCGTTTCATAAGAGACAGTCATCCACAAACTAACGCGCGGGCAAAAACCCATGGAATAATGGTGGAAGTTCTAGCTAATGGACAATTTGGATACGTTGGTACGAATGATATTAGTAAAAACGGTATCCAAAAAGCTGCTGAAAAAGCATATCAACAAGCAAAATTAGCTGCTAAATATGCCATTCATTCTTTTACTGATGCGGCAAGACCAAAAACAATTGGTTCTTACAATTCGCCTTATAAAAATGTATTCAATGAATCATCGCCCGGCGTATTGAATGATTTAATGATCGAGGCAAGTAAGGTTCTAAAAGTTTCAGACAAGGTGATCAGTACAAATGCATTTGCGCAGATCGTTGAATCTAAACACAGATTTGTCAGCTCAAATGGCAGTGATATTTCGCAAGATTTTTTGTTGGTAACATTTGATTTGGTCGCAACTGCACAGGATGGAACTAATATCAATACTCGTTCAGCCGGCGGACTACGAGGGTTATCGCGACAAATTGGAGCGGAATTATTTGATGAAAAATGGGTTTTACACAAAGCGAAGGAAATCGGCGACCAGGCGGTAGAATTGACGACTGCGGAAGAATGTCCAACCGGAAAAATTGATTTGGTTTTAGCTCCCGATCAGATGATGTTACAAATTCACGAAAGTGTTGGACATGCGTTGGAAGTCGATCGAATTCTCGGAGATGAAAGAAATTATGCAGGTTGGAGCTTCGTTAAATTAGACGATTTTGGAAAACTGCAATACGGCTCAAAATTAATGAACGCCACCTATGACCCAACCTATACTGGTCAATTTGCTTCTTTTGGATTTGATGACGGTGGATTAAAAGCTGATAAGGAATATTTGATAAAAGAAGGATTATTGGTACGTGGCTTGGGTGGAAAAGAAAGCCAAATTCGTTCTGGCGTTCCCGGTGTTGCAAATTTCCGGGCAAGCTCATGGAATCGAGCACCAGTTGATAGAATGGGAAATATCAATTTAGAACCGGGCGATTCAACTTTTGACGAAATTATTTCTTCAGTTGAAAAAGGCGTTTACATGGAAAGTAACCGTTCATGGTCGATTGATGATTATCGGAATAAATTCCAATTTGGTTGTGAATACGGAAAATTAATTGAAAACGGAAAATTAACCAAAACCGTTCGTAATCCAAATTACCGAGCAATTAGCAATCCATTTTGGAATAGTCTGACAATGATTGGTAATCAAGATACTTTTAAAATGTACGGAACTCCATATTGTGGAAAAGGAGAGCCAAGCCAAGTCATTCGAGTTGGACATGCTTCTCCGGTATGTTTATTTAAAGATGTTGCCATTTTTGGCGGCGCCTAATAGGAATTATTATGGAACAAATATTTAACAAGATAAGTGATCGAATATATTCGGAATTAAAAGACGGTGAATACCTTACGTTATCTTTACAAGGTGAAAACAGCCAATTTATTCGAATTAATAATGCTAAAATTCGTCAAACAGGATTGGTAAATAATACTGAAGTGTCATTCGATTTTATATATGATAATCGTAATTGCCAAGGACAGATTACCTTAAGTGGTGATTTAGACACTGATTATTCACGTGCGGTTGACGAATTGAATCGCTTGCGAGCGGAAATTGTACAATTACCGGAAGATCCATTTGTTGTTTTGCCGGAAAATACCGGTTCAACCCGTGAAAGCAAAAGTGCCAATGGATTAGGTACTGACAAAGCAGTTGACGCATTACTTCCAATTATGTCAGGAGTTGATTTGGTTGGAATTTGGTCTTCCGGAAGAATATTTAGCGGCAGCAGTAATTCAGCCGGACAGAAACATTGGTTCGAAACCGATACTTATTCGCTTGATTTTTCACTCGTTAATAAAGACCATAAAATGGTTAAAGGTACATTTGCGGGCAGTGATTGGGATCAATCCCAATATGAAGCTTATATCAAGGATGCCAAACAAAAATTAGAATTGATGAATAAAAAACCGGTAAAAATGAAACCGGGGAAATACCGCACTTGGTTTGAATCAAAAGCGGTGGCTGATTTTCTTTCAATGTTCTCTTGGCAGGGTGTAAGCGAAGCGAACATTCGGCAGGGTAACAGCGCATTTATTCGAATGCGTAATGAAGGCACAAAACTTTCTCCATTATTTTCTCTGAATGAAGATTTTCGGTCAGGACTAGTACCGCGTTTTAACGAAAGAGGTGAGATCGCACCGGAGGTTCTATCGATTATCGAGAAAGGAAATCTTGTGAATACGATGGTCAGTTCACGAACTGCTAAAGAATATAAGGTTAAATCCAATAATGCAAGTGGAGAGGAAGTTTTACGAGCACCTAAAATGGCAATCGGTTCACTTACTAATGAGGACGTCTTGCAAAAATTAGGTACCGGATTATTTCTATCCAATTTACATTACTTGAATTGGAGTGATAATATTGGAGGACGCATTACAGGATTGACACGCTACGCCTGTTTTTGGGTAGAAGATAGCGAGATTGTTGGACCTATCGAAACTATGCGTTTTGATGATACAATTTACAATTTGTTTGGTGGTGAACTTGAAGCAGTAGGAGATAATGCAAAAATAAATCCCGAGGTTGAAACTTACGATGGTCGCCAATACGGAAATATCACCTGTCCGGGAATGCTTGTTAAATCGTTTGAATTGACGTTATAATATTTTACCCCCTCTGTCCTTCGGACATCTCCCCCTATTTTAGGGGGAGAATTAAAGTGGGGGTAATGTAAAATATGAAAAAACTTACACTAATCCGTCATGGAAAATCATCTTGGGATGATCCTTCTTTATCGGACTGGGAACGTCCATTAAAAAACCGTGGTAAAAAAGATGTATTGTTAATCGGCTATAAATTAAAAGAAGAAAAGATCATTCCGGATAAAATCATATCAAGCTCGGCAAAGCGAGCTTATGATTCAGCCAAGCGTATTGCTGAGTGCCTCAAATATCCTGAAAGTAAAATTGCAATTACTGATGACATTTACTTAGCAGGAATACCGCAATTAGTTCAATTAATCCAAAATTTGAAAGATAAATGGAAACATGTATTCCTATTTGGACATAATCCATATTTTACTGAATTACCCAATTTATACGGTAAAAATAAGATTTTAAATTTGCCTACGACCGGAGTATATCAAATATCTTTCAAATGTGATAAATGGGCTGATATATCACTTGATAATGGAGAAAATACTTATTTTCTTACGCCGAAACAGTTGAAGTAATTATTTTTATAAACCTATTTTAGACCAAATATGCTTAGTTGTTAATGAGTAAGTCACATATTTTTATTGAATTAAAAATTCAAAGAATATTTTAAAAAGTTAAGAGGATCAGTTGTGGTTAAAAAAATCTTATTATTTATTTTACTTTCCTTCTTTGTTTATGCACAAAACACACTTATACAGCATGACATAAGTGCAACAATTAAACCAAGTGATTCATTTATTGATGTTACAGATATTATAATTATACCCGAATCACAATTTAAGGATGGACTAAAATTCAAACTTCATCATGCCTTAGAAGTTTCGCCAAATAAAATGATTACCAAACTTGC
>JAUWFQ010000076.1 GCA_030606865.1 bacterium | reverse complement strand
ATATTATGGTACAGATTGTGGCATTTGCATGGCAGTTTGTCCATTTTCACATCGTAATAATTGGTTTCATTATTTGATTCGCAAAGTAGTAAAATTCTTCCCAATATTTAATAGAATACTGTTGTTTTTTGACGAATTAATTTATGGAAAGAAATGGCAGATTAAATAATAAATGAATATATCTTATATAGGTGAACTCGCTGCGTTTGGTACGGCACTTTGCTGGACCTTTGGCTCACAATTCTTTGAAGCTGCCGGAAAGAGAGTGGGGACTTTATCAGTAAACTTGATAAGGTTATTGTTAGCTTTATTACTTTTTTGCATATTATCATTATTCACACGGGGTAATTTATTTCCTGTAGATTTTCCCTTGCATGCATGGATTTGGTTAGGGTTATCCGGATTAATCGGTTTTGCGTTGGGAGATTTATTCCTTTTCAAAGCTTTTGTAGAAATTGGTCCCCGTTTATCAATGTTAATCATGACACTCACCGCACCTATTTCAGCATTATTAGGACTAACTTTTTTAGGCGAAATATATTCACTTCAACAATGGGTAGGAATGCTGGTTACACTTATGGGCGTAAGCTGGGTTATTTTAGAAAGATCAAATAATAATCAAAATAATAATAAAAGGAAAGTCAGGCAGGTCACAAAAAGTGGTATAATTTACGCTTTTTTAGGTACGCTTGGACAAGCGACAGGTTATGTGCTCAGCAAATATGGTATGATGATTAATAATGATTATCTGGAACCATTTGCCGCTACACAAATTCGTGTTATCGTTGGCACTATTGGTTTTATGATAATTATTTCTCTAAACCGATCTTGGTTTAATGTGTTCATTGCAATTAAGAATATAACTGCAATGGGATTTATGTTTGGAGGAGCATTTCTTGGACCTTTCCTTGGTGTCTCATTATCTTTACTCGCTTTGCACTATATCACGGCAGGCGTAGCATCAACTATCACAGCGTTAGTCCCTATATTAATAATCCCTTCAGTGATGTATATTGGTAAAGAACATGTTTCAATACGTGCATTTGCGGGGGCAATTATTGCGGTAGCGGGAGTATTTCTATTATTTGCGAAATTTTAACATTATTTTTTGTTAGAATTCGATAATCACTTTTTCTGCTAAATTTGACATAGTAATATCCGACACCAAATTAAACTATATATTAGTAGTTTCCATTGACAGAAAACATAAAAAACAGTAAAGCCCAAGCGGTTATTAGAGCAATAGTTATCATTGCTACTATCTATTTATTTCTTCTAAGTATTAAACTTCTCGGTCATTCATTTCAATCATTTGGACACGGATTTGCTGAAACGCTAATCAACATGACATCAAATCCATTTTCCGGACTTATCATCGGTATTGTTGCAACAAGTTTAATACAGAGTTCATCAACAACAACTTCGCTTGTAGTTGGACTTGTAGCCGGCGGGGCGTTAACTCTAGATACCGCAATTCCTATAATTATGGGAGCAAATATCGGTACAACGATAACGAATACTCTAGTATCATTTGGTCATATTAATAATCGAAATGAATTTAAACGAGCATTTGGTGCAAGTATCGTGCATGATTTCTTTAATGTTCTAGCTGTTATAATTCTATTTCCTCTTGAGATGTTTTTTCATCCTATTAAGAAAACTGCAATATGGCTGGAAACTATTTTTTCCGGTGTCGGGGGTTATAAGGCGTTTAATCCATTAAAGTTTATAATAGATCCTGCCATTAAAATTATTGATGATTTATTTAGTCTTTTACCTTTTACCAATATCTTATTATTGATATTTGCATTGATTTTATTATTCTATTCTCTAACAAGATTAGTCAAAACAATACGTTCCTTAGTGGTTACTCGTCTTGAAATAATTGTTAATCAATATCTGTTTAAAAATGCTCTAATTGGATTCGTGTTTGGTATAATTATAACTGCGATTGTACAAAGTAGCTCAGTTACTACTTCTTTAATAATTCCATTGGCGGGGGCAGGAATAATAACTGTTGCACAATTATTCCCATACACTTTAGGTACTAACATTGGAACAACAGTTACCGCGCTACTCGCAGCGATGATAACTCAAAATCCGATTGCAGTAACAGTAGCTTTTGCTCATCTTAGCTTTAATATTTATGGAATACTAATATTATATCCGTTCAAGTTTATACCAATAAATTTAGCTGTATATGTTGGCAATAAGGCTGGTGCATCAACTCGCAATCTTACCGTATTTATCACGATTTACATTTTATTACACTTTATACCGGTATTTTTCATATTTTTAACATAGAAAGGAATGATAATATTATGTGGAAAGAATTAATTAAAATTTGGAAATCTGACGATTTACTAGTTCAAGCATGGGACAATTCATTCGAAATGCTCCAATTATCACGTGAGATGTTTGTTCAATCTGTTAAAATGTTGCGAAAACAAAGCAATGAAAAAACCATTTTAGCATTAAAAAAACGTGATAAAGAAATCAATAAATATCAACGCGATATACGTAAAAAGGTCATGACTCATTTGGTTATGCAGGAAGATTCTACTGATATCCCAACCGGTCTAATTCTGATAAATATGGTGGTTGATATTGAACGTGTTGGAGACTATTGTAAAAATATTTTGGATTTAGCTATTAGTACACCCAAAACAATGAAAGTCGAAAAAATTTCTCAGGAACTTAAAGCAATTGAAGACGAAGTTATAAAAAGATTTGATCAAACTATAGAAGCGCTTCATTCACAGGATTCCGAAGTTGCCAAAGAATTAATTGCTACCCATAGAAGAATGGTAACAAGAGTTTCTGACAAATTAGTAGATAATATTTTAAAAGGTGATATTACTTTTAATTCGGAATCAAAAGCAGCAGCCGTTGTTTTATACGCTCGTTACCTAAAACGGATAGGCAGCCATTTATCAAATATAATAACAACTTTGGTAAATCCTTTTGAAGCAATAGGTTATAAAAAATAGATATAAATAAAAAAGCCCAGCATTGCTGGGCTTTTTTATTACCGTCTTTAAGATTAAAACATATATCTCAGACCGATCTGCAGACCCCATCTAGAAAATGGACCGGGATCGTCAATAAATGTTTCCTCTACACCACTAAATTTCAAAATCGGTTCTCCTCCATCAGTCCAACCTGTAAGTTCAAGAGGTGTAGTTGCAAGTGGATTGGCAACTTTCCGCACACCCCAATTACTGTTCACAAGATTGGCAGCATTCAGCAAGTCAATACTTAGTTGGAATGTTCCCATATTGGTTTTGAAATTATGTAACACTCTCAGATCAATGTTACTGAACCAAGGATTGGTCAAACCGTGTCGTTCAGCGATTTCACCGCGATGTTCACTCAAATACGAATCTTGTTCAATAAACGCATTTAAATCACTCCAACTGCTAGTTTCATCTAGAACACTATCATTTGCATCCTTTGGAATATAGATCAAATCGTTTCCGCCAACACCATCGCCGTTTACATCGCCGGCATAGGTGAATGAGTAACGATTTCCACCGGAATAAATATAGCGATTTCCTTCGGCAGCTTCAACAAATACACCAATATTTGTCGAATGGGTTGAGTTCCAATCGTGGGTGTAATTCGCTGTACCAATTATACGATGACGGTTACCAAACTCCGACCAACTCAAATTCGGTTTGTTTGGATCACCTTGTACCGGCTGACTTTGCCATAAAACACTGGCAATCTCAGTTGATTTTAGATTGTTCTTAGCTTGCAAATAAGTATATGCCAGACTTGTATTTAATCCCCAATCATGTACTTTACGCACTTGCGCTGTGATTGTAAGATTATATCCTTCGTTGGTATTATCAATCACATATGCACCGGCACCTTCATCAGGCCATAACTGATTTAACTCTTGATTACCAAAACCTCCGAAATAGGGTCTTCCATCTTTTAGAGTTCTGACTGGCTTTACTAAATCTGCATTCCGCATATAGATCGCATTTAAATCCTTTCCAAATACAACTTCAAAAGTACCTAACAAATCCATTGGTAATTTTGAATCAACTGCCAAGTTAGTTGTCCATACTTGTGGCCATTTGAAATCTTCAACCATTGCATTTAAGTCATATGATTGTTGTAATACTGATTTTCCTTCATACAAACGACCTTCACCACTATCAGTTTCTTGTCCATCGCTTCCGTCACCGGTGATATTTGGATTTGCACCAGGATTGGAGATTACGTTACCAATCCATACAAATGGTAAATGACCCGTGAATATACCCGTACCTCCACGAACTTGTAAGGATCGATCACCTTTGACATCCCAATTAAACCCAAAACGAGGCGACCAAAGTAATTGTGGGTCAGGTAATTTGCTCTGATCAACAGTTTCCGGATCATCATTTTCATCCAATAATGTTAGTCCTCTTGAGTATGGATTATCGACAGGATCAGTATTATATATCGGAACATCAACACGTAAACCAAAGGTTAGATTCAGATTTCTGGATGCAGTATATTCATCTTGTGCATAAACTGCAAATTGTCCTACATCTATCAACTCGCCTTTAAACGCGCCGGAACCAATGTCTGCTTTAAAATCTTGTGGATTTGCAGGATTGGTAGCTGTTAAAAAGGCATCAACTGAACTAAATGTTGTACCACCGGGCCATGTATCAAATCCAAAAAGACCATGCCGAAATATATTAAACGAATTGAAGAATTTAAATTGTTCGTAATTCACACCTGCTGTTAAGACGTGTGGACCCATAAAATAACTAAAATTATTAGTTATTTGGAACACATCCTGATCAAGGATATTATGAATGGAGAACGGTTCATGACCAACGGTTGTATAAGTTACACCATCTTCTCCAATTTCAATTGTTGGAAAATCTTCACTTAATGGTTCACGGTAATCACGGAAGCGATTATAACTTGCAAAGAAATGGTTTGCCATTTTTCCACCAAACATACTGTTTAATTCAAATGCCAAAGAATGCAAATTATTGTTAATTGCATAACCGGAATTTTGGAATGGCAAACTAGTGCTATTTGGACCGCGACCGGTATTGTTAAAACTTAGTACAAAACCATGCGGACCTAAATCACGCACAGCATCAAGAAAATTGTATCTTAATGATGCATTGTGTTGATCACTGATATTCCAATCAAGTTTCAAGAGTAACTTATCATTTTTAGTATTGTTCGTATATCCTTGATAGGGACCTGTTTCGTAACCATAAACATCTTTCATTCTTTTACTGATTGCATCCATCGTAGCAGCGCTAACGCGTGATTCTCCAAATTCAATATTTCCATCATCGTCGGCTACAAAGCTAGAGCCGGGATCGTCTTTACGTTCGATTTCGCCGTTGACAAAGAAGAATAGCTTATTGGGAATGATCGGACCACTAAAGGTAAATCCTGTTTGGTTATAAAATAAATCGGGATTAGCAATTACTTCATTTCCACTCACTTTATTACCAATTAACATTTCATTCCGAAGGAATGTGTAAACCGAACCTTTAAATTCATTTGTTCCGCTTTTAGTGATTGTGTTAATACCAGCACCAGTATATCCACCTTCGGTAACTTTAAATGACGCGACTGATACCTGTACTTGTTCCACTGCATCAAAGGGAATGGATTCCGCATTTGCTTGACCACCCGGAGCTGGATCGTCTAAACCGAATGCATTATTAAAGTAGGATCCATCTACGGAAATATTATTGTAGAGCCAGTTTTTACCACCAAAACTAAAGTTACCATCGCTGCGAGGATCTAAGCGTGTTAAGTCGCGAGTACTTCTTTTAATAGAAGGCATCTGAGCAACTTGTAAATCGCCGATAAAAGTAGCGGCGCCTGTTCTGTCTGAATTTAGGACATCATCTTGAACTGCTCGTACTTCTACACCTGTCATCTCTATTGCTTCTACTGTTAAAGCGAAGTCAACACTCTGCGTTTGACCTAAAATTAGGTAGATATTCTTTTCCTCTTGTGTGTGATATCCAATGTATGAAACTGTGATTGTGTATGGACCACCAACACGCATATTTGGAATTGTGTAAAGTCCGCCATCGCGAACCGATGTACCATACTGAGTACCGCTTGGTTCATAATTAACTACAACATTCGCACCTACAAGTGGATTTCCGTCGGTATCACTGACAAAACCATCGAGGCCGGAAGTTGTAACACCTTGAGCAAATATTATAGATGTAAATAAAATAATATTGGCTATAAAGATGTGTAGAGTTCTTTGATATTTCATATAAACTCCTTGCTGTGACTAGTAAATTTTATAACCAATGAAAAGGGACATTGGTTATAATTCGATGTAAACTTAATTGCTAATTGTTATAATTCAAAATGCAAATACCAGGAAATTGGAAAAAGTTTAATGTATATGATTTGTATGTATTTAATTATGAATAATATAAAATTTGTTAAATGATCAAAATAAATTTTTTCTTTATAAAAAAAGCCCTCGATATTTTATCAAAGGCTTTTTTTATTTTAATTATCTACAAAACAATTAATCAATATATTTCATTCGTTTTATGAAGTATTTTATTAATTGATAAGTAACAATTATTAATACAGGCAAGCTTATTAACCACAATACAGCTTCTAAATAATTCATATTATTATCCTTAATTTTAATATTTCATTGGATCATTAGCTATATCTGCTTCACTAACTTTTCGGGCACTTAGCATCCTCCATGTATACCAAATGTATGCTATTACAAACGGCACTAAAAGTGAAACATAACTCATAACAGTAAGTGTATATTTACTTGAAGATGAGTTTTCAATAGTTAGTGAACTCTGTAGATCAAATATCGAAGGATAAAATGCTGTATTATTAAATCCTGCTAACAGAAAAATTGAAAACACTGTTAAAACTGTTCCTAATCCAGCAAACCATATCCCTTTTCCAGATATTTTAAAAGCTCCAAGAAATATTCCGTAAAAAACACCAACCACTCCAATTAAAAACAGTATTAGTACAATTGGCATTTCGATTAGATTATGAAAATACTTAAAACTTTCCATGAAGACTTCTTTTGTTACAGGATTAACTGCAAAACCATCCTTTGTTAGAACTAATCCAACAAATAACAGGAAAAATACCAAGAATGGAATCGAGCATATTTTTAACTGTTTAGAAGCTCTTTTTACTAATCCATCATTATCAATATTATTTATAAAATAGAGCAATCCTAACACACGAGCAAGAAAAAATATAGCTAATCCTAGACTAAGACTTGTAATATTAAACGCTGCTTCTAAACCGTGTGTAGGTGTTTTCCATCGTGATATAGCAGAATCCGAAATATTGGTTATATTTATCCTATCAACAGAAAATTCTGATCCAGTGAAAAATGTACCAACAGCTGTACCAATTAATACAGTAGCTAATACGCCATTAATTATCAGAAATATATCATAGGTTTTAGTTCCTAATAAATTGTTCGCCTTTGTGCGATATTCATATGATACAGCTTGTATGATAAAACTGAATAATATCAGCATCCAAACCCAATATGCACCGCCAAAGCTTGTCGAATAGAATAAGGGAAATGAGGCGAAAAAGGCACCACCAAAAGTAACTAATGTGGTGAATGTAAGATCCCATTTTCGACCAATTGAATTAATCAAGATCGATCTTTCTTTTTGATTTTTTGCCAATTGCCATACTAAAGTTTGTCCACCCTGTACAAACATCATAAATACAAGAAGAGACGCTAAAACCGATATAATTATCCACCAGTACTGTTGTAATGTGAGATACGAAAGATTATTAAACATTTTTACCTCCTTCCTCAGGGCCTACTTTAATCTGGGTAAACATTATTTTTATTTCAGCTATTAACAAAACGGTGAATAGGGCTAAGAAAATAAAAAATGTAGTTTGAACAGTACCAACACCTAAATTTGATGTTGCTACTGTTACCGGTAAAATATCTTGAATGGTCCAAGGTTGACGACCCACTTCAGCTACTACCCAACCAAGCATTGATGCGATATAACCAAGTAAAATAGACCACACTGATATTTTAAGTAATAATTTTTTATTTTCTAATTTACCTTTTAAACTGACAACTAAAACCCAAAGAAATAGCACTATGAAAAATAATCCAAGACTAACCATTATATGAAATGAATAGAATGTTAAAGGTACATTTGGAATTACCTCTTCTTTATTCTCAAAGTATCCATAGCCAAAATGTTCATAATTCGATTCAAATTCAACTAATTTTTCCACGGCTAATTCACTGTTATTTTCTCTTTTTGCTTTTATATAGTCAGCCAAAGCATTAATTGATATTTTCCCTTTTTGCATTCTTGCTTCTGTTGAGAGAATTCCGTGTTCTTCATTTCCATCAACGATATCGTTAATACCGGGAACAAAAGCATTTACATCTTTATTAGCAAGCCATGATAACATGCTAGGAATTTTAATTCCAATAACCTTTTTATCATTATCTTTGCCGGTTATAATGCCAACAGCTACTAAATCAGCATTGGTTTCACCATCATAAAGACCTTCCATAGCTGCGAGCTTCATTGGTTGTGTTTGAGCAACATAATAAGCAGAGCCATCGCCTGTCAATACGACAAAACCGGATGATAACAAACCAAAGATAGAAGCTATCAATATACTTCTTTTTGCAAACTCTAAATGGCGCTTTCTTAGTAAATACCAAGAGCTTATCGCTATTACAAATAAAGCTCCTATTACGTATGCTTCACTAACCGTGTGTAGAAATTTATGTATTGCCGTTGATGATAGCGCAATTTCGAAAAAGTTCACCATTTCATTTCTTGCAGTATCAGGATTGAATTTCATCCCAACGGGATTTTGCATCCATGCATTAGCAACGAGTATCCAAAGAGCAGATAAGTTTGATCCAAATGCAACAAACCACGATGACAGCATATGGAATCTTTTACTTACTCTTTCCCACCCAAAAAACATTACTGCAATAAATGTAGATTCAATAAAGAATGCAAGAATTCCTTCAATCGCCAATGGAGCTCCAAAAATATCACCAACAAACCAAGAATAATTTGACCAGTTTGTACCAAATTGAAATTCAAGAATAATTCCTGTTGCTACTCCAATTGCAAAATTTATTCCGAATAGCTTCATCCAGAACTTTGTCATATTTTTCCATTTAACATCACCGGTTTTATAATAGATTGTATGCATAAAAGCTATAATAAATGATAAACCAAGTGTCAATGGAACAAAAATCCAATGGTAGAGTGCAGTAAGAGCAAATTGCGCTCGCGACCAATCAACCAATGCAAAATTGAATTCAGCCATATTTACCTCTTATGTTATTTGTTTTAGAATGTATTCGCTTTTATCTTTCTCGT
>JAUWFQ010000118.1 GCA_030606865.1 bacterium | reverse complement strand
CAAATTTCTAATAAAGTAAATAATAACTTAAACCCACTAATATTTAATTAATACTATATTTTTATAATTATTAATAAGCGTAATTTTATTTCCAATATTTTAATGTATAAATGATAGAGAGAATATGAAAAAGAAAATTAGAATTGGAATTATGGGATTTGGTCGTATCGGTCGGAATTTATTCCGATTAGGTTATGCAAACCCATTATTTAATTTTGTAGCAATTAGTGATTTGGGTAAACCGGAAGCAATGCATTATTTATTAATGAGAGATTCAGTTTATGGCACGATGACAGAAGATGTAATCCTTGATGGAAATTATTTAAAGGTTCGCCATCAAAATACTAGATTATTAGAAGGTGGCAAACCCGGTAGTATTCCATGGGATGTTTTTGATGTTGATTTTGTATTAGATGCAACCGGGCAATATCATCATAGGGCTGATTTGCAGGCACATATAGATGAGGGAGCAAAGCGAGTTATTGTTGCTGTTCCACCGGTTGAACCGGTTGACAGAATTGTGATAGCCGGTATAAATGACCACTTAATTAGAGCTCACGATAATTTGATTTCAGTCACATCCTCAACCACTCAAGTGTTGGCACTGATGGTAAAAATGTTGGATGAAAAATTTGGTGTTGAAAGAGCAATGATGACTTCAATCCATGCTTATACTTCCGATCAGCCGCTTGCCGATGCAGTAAGGTCTGACCTTCGTAGGAGTCGCTCTGCGGTGGAAAATATTATCCCGAATGATAACAAATCGCCGCGTTTGGTTGGCGAATTGATGCCTAAATTCAAAGGTAAATTAGCTGGGATGGCATTAAATGTCCCGGTTCCCGATGGCTCTTGCGTTGATTTATCAACAGAATTAAAAAATATGCCGTCTGTTAAGGAGTTGAATGCAGCAATTAAATCTTATGCAGATGGGTCATTAAAAGGGATAGTCGGTTACACCGATGATCCAATTGTTTCATCAGACGTTCTTGGAACAAGTGAAACAATGATTTTTGATGGAAAAGCAACTATGATCACACAAGATAAGCTGTTAAAAACACTCTGTTGGTATGATAATGGATGGAGTTTTTCTAAGCGGATACTTGAATTGATTGAAGCTTATTCAAAATTGGAGGTGAAATAATGAGAATTGCACTTAATGGTTTTGGAAGAATCGGTCGATCGGTTTTCCGTATTATGAATTCTCGAGATGATATTGAGATAGTAGCTATTAATGATATTTCACCGTCGGATTCATTAGTATATTTGTTGAAATATGATACGGTTATGGGACGTTTCCCCGATACAGTTGAATTAAAAGGAGATGTTCTTGAGACAAGTAAAAATAAAGTAAAGATGTTGGAAGAAAGAAATCCTGCCGATTTGCCATGGAAAGAACTCGGAATTGATGTTGTAATCGAGGCAACCGGAATATTCCGTACCAAGGAGACTTTATCTGCACATTTAAAGGCTGGTGCCAAGCGTGTTATTTTAACCGTCCCTGCTAAAGATGAAATTGATTATACAGTTGTTATTGGAGTCAATGACGATGGCTTAAAAAAAGAACACCGTATTATATCAAATGCTAGTTGTACAACAAATTGTTTAGCTCCAATGGCAAAAGTATTAAATGATGCTTTCGGTATCGAATATGGTGTGATTAATACAATTCATGCTTATACAAATGATCAACGCCTTGCCGATGTTCCCCATAGCGATTGGCGGCGTGGTCGCACTGCGGCGGAGAATGTAATACCAACCACAACTGGAGCAGCACGAGCAGTTGGTGTAGTATTACCTGAATTAAAAGGAAAACTTGACGGTATAGCAATGCGCGTTCCGGTTCCTGATGGCTCAGTTGTAGATTTAGTAGTGAGACTGAAACAAGATGTTACTGCAGATCAGATTCATGGTGCTGTTAAGGCTGCTGCTGCATCAAAAAGATTGAAGAGAGTTTTAGAATATTCCACTTTGCCGGTTGTATCTAGTGATATTATTGGTAATCCGCATTCATCAATTTATGATGCGCCGTTTACACGTGTTATTGAAGGTAACTTTGTAAAGACACTGAATTGGTACGATAACGAATGGGGATATTCCAACCGCGTTGTTGATTTAATTGATCTGCTTCGAAATTTAGATTAAATAATATCTAATGTAGGGACAGGTCACGACCTGTCCCTACGTAATTTTTGTCATTCCCGATTTAATCGGGAATCCACGTAAAAAGCGACACCCCATCCCGCTACTGCGGGATTCCCCTCTGAAAGAGGGGAATCCTTCAACATTCCCCTTCCCTGAAGGGGTGGCTCCGATAAAATCGGAGACGGGGTAGTCAATAATAATGGATACCCGCCTTCGCGGGTATGACACGGGTTATTTCATTAAAAGCATTTTCCGTGTTGCAATAACGCCGGAATTACTTTGTAATTGGTAAAAATAAATACCGGACGGATAACCGGAAGCGTTCCATTTAACTGTATAAGAGCCGCTTTTACTTATATTTTCTACGAGGGTTGCAATTTCTTTTCCGTTAATATCATAAATAACTAATTGTAAAGATAGGGCATGCTCTGTCTCTACTTTATTTGTTCAATTCTGGTATATTCTTAAAATAATCCAAACTCTCCGGATTGGTAAGTGCATCACGGTTACCTACCTCATTTCCATGAATAATCTTCTTAACAGCAATTTCCACTTTTTTACCGTTTATTGTATAGGGAATATCGGGAGTCAATAATATCTTTGCAGGAATATGACGTGGCGAACAATTTAATTTGATAGCATTTTTAATTTTTGCAATTAATGTTTCATCAAGTTTGGATTTGTCGTTCAATTTTACAAAAAGTATTACTCTTTCATCGCCGTCCCATTCCTGACCGATAACCAAACTGTCATCAATCTCATGCATGTTTTCAATTACTCTGTAAATCTCTGATGTGCCAATGCGCACACCACCCGGGTTTAGCGTTGCATCGCTTCGACCGTGCATAGTTACTCCGCCATGCTCACTGATAGAAATGTAATCTCCATGATGCCAAATTCCTGGATATTCTTCAAAATATTCTGTTTTATATTTTTCTCCATCCTGGTCATTCCAAAAATAGATTGGCATTGAGGGAAAAGGTTTTGCACATACCAATTCTCCCTGTTTATCAGTTAAAGGTTTACCTTCAATTGAAAATGAATGCACATCCATTCCAAGTCCGCGACATTGAATCTCTCCACGATAAACCGGTAAATTTGGATTTCCTAAAACAAAGCAAGAAATTATATCAGTACCACCCGCAATTGATGAAAGAGTTATATCTTTTTTTATATTGTCGTAAACATAATCAAAACTTTCCGGTGACAGTGGTGAACCAGTAGATAAAATAGTATTTAATCTGTTCAAATCTGTGTTAATCTGTGGTTAAATTCCTGCTGATTCGCAACTTGCTATGTATTTTGCACTGGTTCCGAATACTGTTATCTCAAGTTCATCAGCTAAATTCCACAGGGCATTTCCATCCGGATAAAATGGTGAACCATCATATAAAACTACGGTTGTACCGATCGCAAGCGAGGAAACTAACCAGTTCCACATCATCCAACCGCAAGTCGTAAAATAGAAAATAGTGTCATCCCGAGTTAGATTTGTATGTAGATGTAATTCTTTTAAATGTTGAATTAATGTTCCTCCGGCTCCGTGCACAATAGCTTTCGGTATTCCGGTAGTACCAGAGGAATACATTATATAAAGTGGATGATCAAATGGCAGCTGCTCAAAATGCAATCCGTTCAACTTATTTTTATCAATAAAATGTTGATAACTGACCCCATTTGGTATATCAGTTAAATCAATAGAATGAGAAATGTATGGATTTACAACCACAGATTTTAAAGATGGTAATTGCTCAGCAATTTGTTTTACCTTATCAAGATAATTAAATTTCTTACCGTTATAATAATATCCATCTACTGTAAATAGTATCTTTGGTTTTATCTGTTGAAAGCGGTCTAATACACCTTTTATTCCAAAATCAGGTGAACAAGAACTCCAAATTGCACCGATTGAAGCACTGGCAAGCATAGCAATTACTGCAATTGGCATATTTGGTAAGAATCCGGCAATCCTATCTCCCGGTTGGACGCCAGCCTTTCTCATTGCACCGGCCAATATTAATACTTTTTCATATAATTGTTTATAAGTGATATATTGAGGTTTTCTACCTTCACCTTTAAATATGAGTGCAATTTTGTCATCCCGATAGCGCAATAGATTTTCAGCAAAATTCAATTTTATACCTGAAAACCATTTTGCTCCTGGCATTTTGGAGTCATCATCAACCACAGATACTATTTTGCCTGCATGAATTATTTTGCTATAATCCCAAAAGGTATGCCAAAAATCGCCTATATTTTTTACAGACCAATTGTATAATTCGTTGTAATTTTGCAAAGATAATTGGTGATAATCATTAACAAATTCTGTGAATCTTGTCATTTGTGATTCTTGGATTTGTTTTTTTGTTGGTTTCCAGAGTATCTTTTTTACCGGATTATCCATATAAAAAAATACAAGTACTAAATATGATTATCACACAAAATTTATTTATTAAAAGAATAAGAATATTATGAAAATAGCATTTTTAACAGCCGGAGGTATTGCTCCTTGTTTATCTGCTTCGATTGGAGCATTAATTGAGGAATATAATAACCTTGCTCCAAATGCCGAGTTAATAGGATATCTAAATGGTTATCGTGGTCTTCTCCTTGGTAAAAGCATTACAATTCCAGATACAGTAAAAAGTAATGCAAAAATATTATATGAATTTGGCGGTAGCCCGATTGGTAATAGTCGTGTAAAACTTACAAATATTGATGATTGCATCAAGAATGGTTATGTAAAAAAAGGAGAAAATCCTTTACAGGTAGCGGCAAATCAATTAATAAAGGATAAAGTTGACATTTTACATACAATTGGCGGTGATGACACGAACACCATGGCAGCGGAATTAGCTAAATATTTAAAGGACAATAATTACAAATTAACTGTTGTTGGTATGCCTAAGACTGTGGATAATGATGTAATACCAATTACTCAAACTTTGGGTGCATTAACCGCTGCCGAGCAAGGAGCTATTTTCTTTGAAAATATTGTTAATGAAAATACAACAAGTACGCGTCAGTTAATTATCCATGAAGTTATGGGCCGCCATTGTGGGTGGCTTACGGCCGCAACAGCGGTTGCATATCGACATCGTTTAAATAAACGAACATTTTTACCTGAAATTCAACTATCAAAAGACAGATGGGATATCGATGCTGTTTATGTACCTGAATTACATATTGATATGCAATCGGAAATGACAAGATTGAAAAAACTAATGGACAAAAAAGATTGCGTAAACATATTCTTGAGCGAAGGAGCAGGCAAAGAGGAAATTGTTGCTGAATTAGAATCTAATGGGGAAGAAGTACCTAAAGATGCTTTTGGACATGTTAAATTAGATCTAATTAATCCGGGTAAGTGGTTTGCAAAGAAATTTGCAAAAGAGTTAAAAGCAGACAAAACTTTAGTGCAAAAAAGTGGTTATTTTGCAAGATCCGCAGCTCCAAATTCAAGAGATTTAGCATTGATTAAAGGATCTGCAATGTTAGCTGCTGAATCTGCTCTTGCCGGTGAAAACGGAGTAGTAGGAATGGACGTGGAAGCTAATGATGAGTTAAGACTTATTGATTTTCAAAGAATAAAAGGTGGAAAAAAATTTGAT
>JAUWFQ010000184.1 GCA_030606865.1 bacterium | reverse complement strand
ACGTATCATGTTTTACGTTTTAAATATTTACTTTTAACATCTTCCCCGACAAGTCAGGGAAGCCACCTTTCTGAAAGAGAGGAATTTATTTGCTAATAGCGTTTAAATGGCGGGTAATTAAAGCTTTGCGACGTCCGGCTGTTTTTTTATGAATTAAATTTTTCGAAGCCATTTTATCAATAAAGCTGACAGTCTCTTTATAAAAACTTTCGGCTTTCTTTTGATCTTTTGTTGCTAAAACCTTTTTAATAAGTGTACGCATTTTTGATCTGTTGCGTGAGTTTATTTCACCACGGGCTTTATCTTGTCGTTCGCGTTTAATTTGTTGTGCGTGTCTATCCATTAAGTATTAATATTCCTTTTTATTTAGGGCGAGAAATTATTTTGATATTTTGTATAAGTCAATGTCTATCATAATTTTATTTAGTAATGCATTTAAGTATATGCAATTAATATTCTCTGCCATTGACCTAAATTGATGTATCGATGTAATTTTAGCCATTATGGCAGAGTTTAAAGTACATTCCAATTATGAGCCAAGCGGTGATCAACCTTCCGCAATTAATGAGTTAGTAGCCGGATTAAAGCAAGGTACTAAACATCAAACTTTACTTGGTGTAACGGGTTCTGGAAAAACTTATACAATTGCCAAAGTTATCGAAAAAATACAAAGACCGACTTTAATTATTTCGCATAATAAAACTTTGGCTGCTCAACTATATGGAGAATTCAAAACACTTTTCCCAAATAATGCAGTGGAATATTTTATCAGTTATTATGATTATTATCAGCCGGAAGCCTATTTACCGGTAACAGATACATTTATCGAAAAAGATTTTTCAATGAACGATGAAATTGACAAATTACGCTTGAAAACCACAAGTTCCTTAATTGAACGGAAAGATGTTATAGTAGTCAGTTCAGTTTCGTGCATTTATGGTATCGGGTCACCAAGTGATTACGAAAAAAATGTAATTAAATTGACAAAAGGTAAATCAATTGAACGACGTTCATTATTATCACAATTAATTAACATTTTCTACGTTAGAAACGATATGGTTTTAGAGCGTGGTAATTTCCGTGTTAGGGGTGACGTAATTGAGCTGTATCCTTCTTACACCGATATATGTATACGAATTGAATTATTTGGTTCAGAAATAGATAGTATTTCTTCCTTTGATCCGATTACCGGCGAAATTGTGAGTGAAATGAACTCTGCAGCCATATTCCCTGCCAAACATTTTGTTACAGAAAGAGATACGGTTTTAAAAGCGATTGGTGAAATCAAATTGGAATTAAAAGACAGACTTCAAGAACTGCAATCACAAGGTAAATTACTCGAAGCGCAACGGATTGAGCAAAGAACGAATTTCGATTTAGAAATGATGCGCGAAGTAGGATATTGTTCCGGAATTGAAAATTACTCACGCTATTTTGCTAATCGGAAACCGGGTGAAAGACCTTGGACGTTAATCGATTTTTTCCCGAAGAATTTTATTACAATTTTGGATGAATCGCATGTGTCATTGCCACAAATTAGGGGAATGTATAACGGAGATAGGAAACGTAAGGAAGTCCTAGTGGATTATGGATTTAGATTGCCAAGTGCTTTGGATAATCGTCCCTTAAAAATTGACGAATTTCTACCGTTGCAAAATCAGATAATATTTGCTTCTGCTACTCCGGCTGATACAGAACTGGAACTTAGCAATGGTGTTATAGTTGAGCAAATAATACGTCCTACCGGTTTGATTGATTCTGAGGTAGAAGTTCGAGGAACCAAAGGACAAATTGATGATTTAATTGGAGAAATCCGTAAACGCGTAACTAAGCAGGAACGTACTCTAATTACAACATTAACAAAACGTATGTCGGAGGACTTAACGGAATACTTACGAGGTATGAATCTTAGAGTAAAATATTTACATTCCGAGGTAAAATCTATTGAGCGTGTGAAGATTTTGCGTGATTTACGGTTAGGTGAGTTTGATGTGCTTGTCGGAATCAATCTGTTGCGGGAAGGCTTGGATTTGCCGGAGGTATCGCTAGTAGCGGTATTAGATGCTGATAAACAGGGGTTTTTACGATCTAAGAGCTCATTAATGCAGGTTGCCGGAAGAGCATCTCGTAATATTGGAGGTAAAGTAATTTTGTATGGAGATAGAGTTACGGAAGCAATGGAATATCTGATTAGCGAAACAGCAAGACGACGGACAATCCAACAGGAATACAACAAATTACATCAGATCACTCCGAGATATATATACAAATCAGTAGAAGATGTGATGCATACTACCGCCGTTGCCGATGCCTACCGAACAGAGGAATTTGAATATAAGTCGAAACGACGCGGCAGTGATTTTGATTTATTGGATAAGCAAGCTGCCTTAGAAATGATGCGGCGAGAAATGTTAGACGCCGCTGAGAAATTAGAATTTGAAAAAGCCGCTTCTTTGAGGGATGAAATAACTAAACTTGAAAAAGAAGTTGGTACTAAATTCGGTTAGGAAATATAGTATAAAACATTAAGATTTATGGAAGTCTAGATGAAAATATTTGTA
>JAUWFQ010000086.1 GCA_030606865.1 bacterium | reverse complement strand
AACAACAATTTTCGCATCCACCCCAGTAAGTGATTTAGGTAATATCAAATGATTTACTTCCCCATATCCACCGCCTGATTTAACCGGTTCATTTTTCCATGTTATCCTAAATAAATTCAGTGGATTCAAATCCCATAAACCAATATTACTTAATTTGTTACGAATATTATCCGGTATTAATTCCGGATTGCGCATTTGTGCATAAGTCGGAATAATCATGTTGTTTTCCCGGCAACGTTGAACCGTGTTTTTTAAAACTTTTTCTGTTGATGTCATTTAAATTTCTCCGTGTTTCATCAATTGTTAATTATATTTATTGCGTAATTACCGTTCCGGTTTTACCGTGCAAAGCATCAATGGCGTGATCTAGAGAGGTTATGATTGATTTTTCGCCACCAGCTTTAATGAATCTGATACAAGCTTCAATTTTAGGAGCCATGCTACCGGGAGGAAATTGACCATCTTTAAGATACTTTTCTACTTCACGTACGGTGATTTTGTGAATACTTTTCTGATTCGGTTTATTATAATTAAGGTAAACGTGTTCGACATCAGTGAGTACTAGAAATATATCGCCGTTAACGAGTTCTGCCAATTTTTGTCCTGCTTTGTCTTTGTCAACTACTGCTTCTACTCCAACTAATTGACCATCATGTTGTTTCACAACTGGAATTCCACCACCTCCAGATGTGATAACAATTACGTGCGCTTCTAAAAGCACTTTGATAATTTTATATTCTACTAAACCGATTGGTTCAGGTGATGGAACCACACGTCGCCAGCCCTTTTCCTTATTAAGTTTAACTTCCTTAACCAAGTAATCCTTTGTTTTTTGAAGTTCTAATGCCTCTTCCTTTGTATAGAATGGACCGACAGGTTTTGTTGGATTATCGAAATCCGGATCATTCTTATCTACTAAAACTTGGGTTATCAGTGCAGCAATAGGTATTTCTCGGCCATCGCGCCGGAAAGCATTCTGTAACTGATTTTGAAATATATATCCGATTTCACCTTGTGTCATTGCATCCACAACATCTAATGGCATCGATGGAACCAATAATTTACTTTCTTCTTGTTGAATCAAAAGATTTCCGGCTTGTGGACCGTTTCCATGTGTAAGAATCAGCTTGTATCCTAGCTTATTCATTTTTACCAATTGTTCACATGTAAGCCCAACATTTTTGAATTGGTTGTCCGCTGTACCGATTTCATCCGGTTGCTTTATGGCATTTCCACCTAACGCAATTACGATTAATTTTCGTTCATCTTTCATCTAAGATTTCCTCTATTCATACTAACTCATCGTAAGTGCCATAACCGCCTTTTGAGCATGTAGTCGGTTTTCAGCTTGATCAAATACAACTGAGTTTGGTCCATCAAGAACTCCGTCAGTCACTTCAATATTGCGGTCAGCAGGTAATGGATGCATATATATCACATCCTCTTTTGCCATTGCTAAACGACGTTCATCAGCAACCCAGTTACTATATTTGTTAGTAATTTTTTTATCTTCAGTAGGGTCAGTTGTTGTTAGCATAGGTCCCCAACTTTTGGCATACCAGATGTCAGTATCTTTCACGCCTGCTTCAAAGTCATCCATAAGCTCAAAGCTGCCATTATGCTTTTTTGTGTTCTCCTTTGCCTGATCAATAAATTCAGATTTAAGTTTGAATTCCGGTGGATGTACTAGACGAACATTCATACCGTAACGGGTCATTAAGAGAATCAAACTGTTTGGTACGCTTTGTGGTTTTGAATAGCTGGATGCATATGCCCAACTAACGGTAATAGTTTTTCCTCGAGGATCACCCTTTTTTTCAATGATTGTTTGTAAATCAGCAAGGATTTGATGAGGATGAAAATTGTCACACTGCATATTCAATACGGGCGTACGACTTGCTTCTGCAACCCACCTAATGTATTGATTGCCCTGTCCCCAATCAACTTGACGGATAGCAATTCCGTCGTTATAACGACCTAATATATCACCAATTTCTTTAGCAGTATCCCCGTGCGATACCTGAGTAGTTTTACTATCAAGAAACATTGCATGTCCACCGAGTTGTGCCATTCCTGCTTCAAAAGATGCACGGGTACGAGTGCTTGAAAAGAAAAATAGCATAGCTAAAACTTTATCTCTTAGGTAAGCATGTGGTTCACCAAGTGCCCGTTTGCGTTTCAAATCCATGGCAACATTCATGATTGTATCGATTTCTTCCCGAGTCCATTCTTGGGTCGTGATCATATCGCGACCGCGTAAATATGTTTGCATTATCTGATCTCCTATTCTTGTGTGCCAAGAACCAGGGCTAAGAGGGCCATACGCATAACAACGCCATTGAAAGCCTCCTGCCAGTATCGTGACCAACGAGTAATGTCTACATCGGCCGGAATTTCATCCATACGTGGTAGTGAATGCAGTAGAATAGCATCAGATTTAGCTTTTTTGGATAAAAGTTCACGCGTGATCTTGTAATTTGCCGGAGTTAAATCGACATCACCATCGCGCTCATCACGGGATTTAGTATAGTCAGGTTGTATGACCGGCTCAACAAGGATTACATCCGCATCACCAATGGCTTCTTCCACATGTTCTGCTTCTTTGTAATTAAGGTTATACTTTTTTATTTCCTTTTTAAAATCATTGGTTAATCTCATATCGGGTGGTGAAACAAAAGTGATCGGACAATCAAACTGCGTGAGTCCATGTGCTAGAGAGTGCATAGTCCTCATACGCATATCTCCGACTGCTAACCATTTTAATCCATCAAGCCGTCCTTTTTCACGATAGACTGTGTAGAGATCTGTTAAAATTTGAGTCGGATGTTCTCCCCAACCATCACCTCCGTTGATAATCGGAACGGATGCCCATTTTGCTGCTTCGTGCGGAACTCCCTGTTGGAAATGACGCATAACAATTACATCGCCGTAAAATTCCAACATCTTAACCGTATCTTTGATCGTTTCCTGATAAAAGTCACCGGCGCGCGTCATTTTTGCATCGGCAAAGCCGGTAACATGTCCGCCAAGGCGATGCATAGCTGCTTCATGAGCCAGACGTGTACGTGTGCTGGGTTGATAAAAAGCTGTTACGAGCGTTTTTTCTGCCAATAAATCCGTATTCTTACGATCCTCAGCAAAATGTTTTAGACGGTCTGCTACATCGAAGACTCTAAAAAACTCGTTTCGTTCAAAATCCTTGAGGGAGAGTATATCTCGTCCTGTAAAACTTCTCATTAATGTTACTCCTTTTTATATATATATATTAAAAAATTCTTATGATAAATATTTAGTACATTCCTCTAAATATTTAGTATTTTTTCCCATAATATTTGCGATTGCTTTTGTGCATTCGCTTTAATATTCCGTTCGGATACATCAGTAAATTTACGGTTTTTTATACGGTATTTCCCACGAACAATTACATCATTTGGATTACTAAGACCGAATAAAATATGTCCTGCAAAATTGTTTTCTGTAATAGCCGTTTGTGGATTGTAACCATAAATAGCTAAATCAGCCTGATTGCCCGCTGAGAGATGCCCAATTTTGCGCCCAAAAGCTCGTGATGCAATCTCCGGGTTGTTTTTGAATAATAATTCCAAATAGTCTATTGATGGTTCGCCGCCCTGTAAATGTGAACTGCGAATTAAAGTACCTTGTTGCGCCTCCTCAAGCATGTTAGTACGCATACCATCAGTGCCAAGTCCGGCGTTTAGTTGCGAAATATACTCGTCGGATAGTATACCTACACGATTGTTAGCATTAGAAGTCGGATTATGAACCAATGTTGCACGGGCATTCTTTAGTAATGCAATATCTTTGTCAGACGAATGAATTCCGTGAATAATAAAGCTATGTTTATTAATCAAATTGAATCTGTTCAGACGATCAACGACAGATTCATACCCTTCGGATTTAGCATTTCTTTCATCAGCTTCATCTTCGGCAACGTGAATGTGAATCCCCCAATTTTGTAATCCTTTTAATTCAGAATAAATTGTTTTTAATGATTCATTTGATAATGTAAAAGAAGCGTGCATTCCAATTAGTGGATGTACATATGGATTGTTTTTAAATTTATTGAATGAATTAATATTTTCTTGCAATCCTGTATTAAAATTTTCTTTACCATTTCGGTCAGTTATTTCAAATGCTATCGAAATATTTTGTCCAAATTTATTAGTAATATTAGATAATAATTCTAATGAACCGTTGGCAAAATTGGGACTTGAATGATGATCAAACACAGTTGTAACACCTGAATGCAAACAATCTAATAATCCTGCTTCAAAAGATGCGCCTGTGGAATCTTTATCTAATGCTAAATCTAATTTCCACCAAATTTCTTGCAATATTTCAACAAAATTGGTTGGAGTATTTTTCGGCGCCGGCATCCCCATTGCTAAAGCTGAATAGAGGTGAGTATGAGCATTTATCATTCCAGGTATAACGGTTTTCCCGTTTAAATCGATTGTGGTATCAACTGTTATCTTTGGCGCCGAACCGACACCAATTTTGACGATTGTTTCATCTTCAATTAGAATATACCCATTTTCGATATATTCAGTTTCGCCAAAGGGGTCAATTATGCGAGTGTTTGTAAGTAGTTTTATTTTCTGATTCATAACTTAATTATCTTGCATTCCCTGTATCTTTGGTAATAACTCTGTTAAAGATATTGCAGTTATTTTATCATTGAGTTGATAGGTCTCTTTGCCAGGATATACTACAAATAAATGCGTCAATTTGAGATCATTCACGGCAATGTGCATTGATTTTGTTGTTGTTACTGAGTCAGTACATTTTGCTTCAAATCCAATTATTTCTTGTCCATTTAACCAAAGTAAATCAAGTTCAGCACCAGCTTGAGTTCGCCAAAAATGGCAATTTCTTTCTCCGCAAAGATTAACTATTTGTTCAATAACATACCCTTCCCAGGATGCTCCCAATTTTGGGTGCGCTAATAAGTCGTTTTTTGATTTAATTCGCATTAAGTAATGATAAATACCGGAGTCTCTTATAAAAACTTTTGGTGATTTTACTTGTCGCTTTGTGGTGTTTTCAAACCACGGTTGTAATTGTCTAACCATAAAAGCTCCAGATAAAATATCTACGTAACGTTTCGCAGTCATAAACGAAATTCCTAATGATCGTGAAATATCAGAAGCATTCCAAACCTGTCCGTGAGTGTGAGCTAACATAAACCAGAATCGTCGCATCGCTTGTGGCGAAACATTTATTCCAAACTGACCTAAATCGCGTTCCAGAAAAGTTGTAACGAAGTTTTCACGCCAGATTAGACTATTATCTAAATTTTTGGCTAAATATGATCTTGGAAAACCTCCACATAACCACAAATGGTTCATATTATTGATTTCTCTTAAATCAAAACCGCTCATATGTACGAATTCTACTCGACCGGCTAACGATTCAGAAGTATGTTTAACAATATCAGGAGATGCACTACCTAACAATAGAAAATTTGGCGATTTATCCCTATCGACCAAAACACGTAAAACTGGGAATAAACTCGGCATTCGCTGAACTTCATCTAATATTACTAATCCAGTTAGATTCTCTAATACCATAATTGGATTGGATAATCGTGCCACATCTTGCGGATTTTCCAAATCGAAGAAATGACTTGTGGTGATTTTGGATGAAATCATTTTTGCAAGGGTTGTTTTGCCACATTGGCGTGGACCCATAATTGAAACAATATTGGAACGATCAATTCCCCTCATTATATTCGCTATTATTTTTTCTCTTTTGACCATAGCCTTTCTTGTAAATTAAACAACAACTGTTTAAAATACAAGGAATAAATTGTGAAATTATAATATTATTCCATTGCCAAATTTACAAGATTCCTGCCTATGCAGGAATGATAAAATAATTATACAAAAACACTGTCCTTGCGAGGAGTGAAGAACGAACGACGAAGCAATCTACTTAAGAAATGAGATTGTTTCGCTCCACTGCATTTCGCTCGCAATGACAACATTTGTCATTCCCGATTAAATTGGGAATCCATTGTTAGTAATTTTCTAAAATCTCCAAAACCTTCTCAGGACTTATCGGAATTTCATTAATTGGTTTTCCAATTGCATTACTTACAGCGTTGGCAATTGCCGCAGCGGTAGGTATTATTGCTGGTTCTCCAATACCTTTTGCGCCCCAGGGACCAAGCGGTTCAGGATTTTCTACAATAATCGTTTCAACTTCACTAATATCTAGTGCGGTTGGGAGTAAATAAGTTGATAAATTATCAGTTAGAATTTTACCATTAAGCATTTTAAAATTCTCAGTTAACGCATAACCGATTCCCTGTGCAACACCTCCCTCGACTTGCGCTTCAATACCGGCTGGATTGATTGCTTTACCAACATCGTGTGCAGCCCATACTTTTCCAACTTTTACCAATCCGGTTAGTTTATCAATGCGTACTTTTGCGATATGCGTTGCGTAAGAATATGTAAAATATGCTTCGCCCTGACCGGTTTCTGCATTGTAATCTAACTTTGGTGTGTGCCACCAACCATCTTGTGAAACCAATGATTCCCCTTTTGCCTGTCCGTCGTAGCCTTGGCGTAGACGGGAGAGGGGTGGCTCCGACGAAGTCGGAGACGGGGTGTGTTTATATAAATAGTCAATCAAATCACTAAAACTCACTTTTTCATTAGTCTTTAAATTGACAGCGAAATCATTTTCGATAGTAATAGAATCGCGTATGCAGTTCAGCAAATTTGCAGCGGCTGTTTTTAATATTGGTTTTATTTTATTAGCTGCGTCACGAATTGCATTCCCTGTCATAACAACATTACGGCTTGCAACTGATGGACCGCTATCGGGTACATTGCGTGTATCAGTTGGTAGGACGGTAATGTGGCTCGGATCAATTCCCAGTGCTTCGGCTGTCATCTGTGTCACGACGGTAATGGCACCTTGTCCCATATCAATCAATCCGTAGGCGACTGATACAGTCCCGTCACGGTTCAGCTGAATATTTGCTCCGGCACCATCCATATGCCACCCCGCTGCACCAAGACAATTTCCGTAATGACTTGCGCCAATACCGATGCCGTAAAGGTAGCGTTTATCTTTTTTTCCGCTGTTCCGATGATGATTCCAACGTGCGGCTTTAGCAGCTTTTTTAATAGTTTCTTTTATTCCAACACTTGCTATCAATTTGTGACTGGTTAGTGTAGCGTCCCCTGGGCGCAAGACGTTTTTCAAACGAAACTTAACCGGGTCCATTCCAATTTTCAACGCAATAATATCCATCATTCTTTCGTGACCAAAAGTTGCTTGCGGTGAACCAAATCCACGGAAGGCACCATTTGGTGGCAGATTTGTATAATAGGATGTAGATTTTACTCGGATGTTTGGAATCACATAAGGTCCCATCGCTTGCATTGTAGAGCGATAGGAAACTACCGACGATAAAGTCGCATAAGCACCGGCACTTTCCTCCAAAATGATTTCCGCCGCTAAAAGTTTGCCATCACCGGAAACTCCGACTTTATAATGCATCTGAAAGGGATGACGTTTACTTGAAAGTTGAGCATCATCACGACGATTGTAGATCATTTTCACGGGACGTTGTAATTGCATCGCTGCCACTGCGGCGCGCGCGGCTAATTCCGAAGGAATATCTTCCTTACCACCAAATGCACCACCGGTTGGAGATTGAATAACCACCACTTTATTGAGATTAATTCCAAGTACAACCGCAACTGCCTTTTGGATGTAGTATGGGCATTGCAAAGAGCCGTGAATTTCAATTCCATCCGGTTTTGGGATAACGATACAACCCTGCGGTTCAAGATAATAATGCTCCTGTACCGGCGTTTTAAAATCAGCTTTTATAATGTATTTTGCATCTGCAAAGCCATTTTTAGTATTTCCTTTTATAGACTGATGCTCGCAGGCTATATTATTATTATGAATAAAATTACTTGTTGCTGATTTACTATTGTTAATAGAAAAATACGGATCAAATTCCTTATATTCAATTTTGACTTTTTCAGTGCATTGTTTGGCTGCTGGTTCGGTTTCGGCAACAGCAATTCCAATCGAATCACCAATAAAGCGTACAATTTTCCCTGCAAATAAAAGCTGATCTTTTAAAATTACACCTATTTGATTTTCACCTGGAACATCATCGGCGAAGAATACACCACAAAAACCATCAGTATTTTTAGCTTCGAAAATATCTATTGATTTTATTTTACCAAAAGGAATCTTTGAGTAAATCGGGTGACCATAAACCATATTGTCAATATTAACATCGGTAATGAATTTGGTTTTTCCGGTGGTTTTATCAGGCGCATCAGGACGTTTGTA
>JAUWFQ010000171.1 GCA_030606865.1 bacterium | reverse complement strand
GATAATTAATAAATTAATCCTTGACCAAAGCAAGCCCGGGGCAAGTACTTTTAATTGATTTATTAATATATTTAGATTGAAGTAGACTATAATTATTTCAATATACTTTTATATTTCATATAAATAACAAATAGTGTATTTTTCATCAATGCAAACTAAAAAATATAAAATACTAGTAGATAGATTAATTACTTTGTTGAAAAGCTCTATTACACAATTAATTATTACTCTTATTCTTGCTGCGATAGCTATTAGCGGGAAATTGAGTGTAAACCTCTCATATATTTTATTAATTATAGTCTTTTTAGTTGGATGTTTTAGGATATTTCAAACTGAAGTAGTTATTCATGTACGTATAATATTTTCTTTTCTCCTGGGCATTTTGCTTTTTATTTTTTCCTTGTGGATTACACCAATTCGCCCAGATGACAAAGCCGAACAATCAATTCAACAACCATCTACTTATATTATTGCTGATTGTACTTTTGATATAATATTTCAAATATCTGAACAAGATTTAAAAATTCTAAAAACATCCAAGCAAGATATTTCAAACGGTACAATTTTTTCGCAAGTAGATATTTTTGAAAAAGATAGTCCTTTTAGATTTATCCAATTAAGTATGAGGGGCACATGGCATAATACTGAAAGTATCGTTTATGACTCCGATGAAAATTTGACATTGTTCTCTTTACGCACAAAGCAGTTTATGTTCTCCCGAAAAAAAGCAACAATTGGTAATACTCAATCAGGAATGATAAAATTATCTTCAAATAGAAAATACAATATTCAAATAAGAGGTGCTATAGTAGCAAATGGTAATACAATTATTCTTACACCAACATTCGCTACAATTCGAACACACGAAGGTATTGTATTTCCTGCAATAGATTTTAAAAGAATGGATGGTAGTTTAAATGAGTATTGGCAATCTGAATTTCCTTCAATACAAATTCAAAATTAACTATTGAATAGATTCCCGCTTTTGCGGGACTGACATAATAATTTTAAATTCTATATAAACGGCAAATGCCGTATTTTTACTCCATGTCAACTGATAGAATTCGAAATTTTTGTATAATTGCACATATTGATCACGGCAAGTCCACACTTGCTGATAGATTACTCGAAGAAACAAAAACCTTACCGAAGAAAGAAATGAAAGCGCAGGTTTTGGATGATATGGATTTGGAACGGGAACGTGGTATAACAATCAAGAGTCATCCTATTCAAATGAAGTATAAACATACTGACAAGCAGGAATACATACTAAATTTGATTGATACGCCCGGTCATGTGGATTTTGCTTACGAGGTGTCACGTTCGCTTGCAGCATGTGAGGGAGCTTTGTTATTGGTTGATGCGGCGCAGGGCGTGGAAGCGCAAACAGTTAGCAACGCTTATTTAGCGATTGAAAATGATTTGACATTAATTCCTGTCATAAATAAAGTTGATTTAATAAGTGCACGAATTGATGATGTTAAACAACAAATAATCGAATTAATTGGTTGCTCAGCCGATGAAATCCTTCAAGTTAGTGCCAAGGAAGGCAGTGGTTTACAGGATATATTTAATGCAATAGTCAATTTAATTCCACCACCGGATGATAATTACTCGGAGCCAACGCGCGCATTGATTTTTGATTCTATGTACGATAATTATCGTGGTGCAATTCCGTATGTTCGAGTTTTTGACGGAGTTATAAAGGCAGGTATGACCGCTCAGTTCTTTGCACATTCGGAAAAATATGAGATAACGGAAGTTGGGCACTTTGTATTGAAACATGTACCAACCAAGGAGTTGCGAGCCGGGGATGTAGGTTATGTTATCGCAAATATCCGCGATGTTGAACACATCGAACCCGGTGATACAATAACTACTAAACAAAATCCGGCAGAAAAGAGATTATCCGGTTATAAAAAAATTAAACCGATGGTATTTTCAGGATTATATCCGTCAGATGCCGATGATTTTGAGCAACTTAGACAGGCACTTGATAAGTTAAAATTAAACGATGCTTCATTAATCTACGAACCTGAAACAAGTTCTGCATTAGGATTTGGTTTCCGCGCTGGATTCCTTGGATTATTGCATATGGAAATTATTCAGGAGCGACTTGAGCGTGAATTTGATTTATCATTAGTTACAACATCGCCGAATGTGCGTTATAAAGTAAAGTTAAGATCAGGTGAAATAATTGATGTTGATACTCCGGCTAAAATGCCACAAAGTAATGATATTGTTGATGTCATGGAACCATTTGTAAATGCCGAAATTATAACACCAAAAGAATATATTGGCGGAATAATGACTTTGTGTCAAAAGAAACGCGGTGTTTATAAGACCACTAATTATTTATCCAGTGATAAAGCACAATTACATTATACATTACCGCTAGGAGAGATAATCTTTGATTTTTATGATAAATTAAAATCAATTTCACGAGGATATGCTTCTTTAGACTACGAGATATCGGAGTTTCGTACAGGAAATCTAAGAAAGTTGGATATATTAATACATTCGGAACCAGTTGATGCGCTTTCCATTATCTGTCATGCCGATGATGCATTCCATCGCGGTAACGCGTTATGCAGAAAACTCAAAGAACTTATTCCACGACAAATGTTTGAAGTTGCAATTCAAGCTTCTTTGGGTTCTAAAATCATTGCGCGAACAACTGTTAAAGCAATTAAAAAGAATGTTACAGCAAAATGCTACGGAGGAGATATCTCTCGTAAAAGGAAATTGTGGGAGAAGCAAAAGAAAGGTAAAAAACGTATGAAAATGATTGGAAAAGTTGAAGTGCCGCAAGAAGCATTATTAGCTGTATTACAAATTGATTCAGATTAATTAAGGATAATGTCTAATAATTATTTTAAACAGTCTCGTTCACCATTTTACAGCTTTATTTTTATATTGCCACTCTTTATTATTTATGAATTAGGTATATCTGCAATTTCATCAAAAGATTTGCCAATAATTAGAAATGGAGCTGATGTATTACTTCGTAAATTACTTACAACTCTTGGAATAAGTGGTATATATGGAATGGCTTTATTATTATTAGTTGGCATCACTATTGCTTATTTTATTAATAAGAGTAGATTTAAAGAGTTGAAGATCAAGAGTAATTATTTTATTATTATGATATTTGAAAGCATATTGTGGTCGATCATATTGTTTGTTATTTTATCGCAAGGACAATTATTGT
>JAUWFQ010000137.1 GCA_030606865.1 bacterium | reverse complement strand
CATATACGAGGAGGGCAGGAGATGGGACGTTATTGGTATGAAGATGGTAAACTCCTGAAGAAAAAGAATACATTTACTGATTTTATCGATTGTGCTGAATACTTAATTGATGAACAATTCACAAATCCGGATAATTTATTTGTGATGGGCGGTAGTGCCGGTGGTTTGCTCGTTGGGGCAGTCGCAAATATGGCTCCTGAATTATTCAAAGGAATTGTGGCAGCAGTGCCTTGGGTTGATGTTGTAACAACAATGTTAGATGATACAATTCCGCTCACCACAGTAGAATATGACGAGTGGGGGAATCCTAATGATAAAAAATATTATGATTATATGCTGTCCTATTCACCTTATGATAATGTCATCAAACAGGATTACCCGGCAATGTTGGTCACAACCGGTCTCCATGATTCGCAAGTTCAGTACTTTGAACCTTCTAAGTGGGTCGCAAAACTCCGTGATCTTAAAACAGATGATAATCTTCTGATATTTGATATTAATATGGATGTCGGACATGGTGGAGCTTCCGGTCGCTTTGAACGCTATAAGGAAATTGCCTTGGAATACGCATTTATGTTAGATCAAATAGGAGTGAAAAAGTAAAATGGAAGCAATTGACTCATTTGTAAAATTCTTGCAGTCAAGCATTTCTCCGATTGTTCTGATATCGGGAGTCGGATTAATACTTTTATCTTTATCAAATAAATTAGGCAGAACAACCGATAGATCAAGAATAATCGTTAAAGAATTACGAGATAGTAGTAATAAAAAATCAAAAAAAAGAAAAATTGTACAGTTGAATATTCTATATAAAAGAAGTAAAATCTTGCGCTTATCGATTGTATCAATAGCTTTTAGTATTTTAACAAGTAGTTTGATAATACCAATCTTACTCATTATGCAATTGGTAAGTGTTGACTTAAAAGCTATTGGAATATTTTTATTTCTATTAAGTGTCATGGGTATTGTTTCATCTGCAATATTATTATTTATTGATGTTACTTTATCGCTTAAAGCGCTACAGATTGGAGTTAACGAATATTTGGATTAAATGATGATTGAATTAGTTGCAAATTATTTATCTGCAGCCATGATACTATTCTTAGTAATGGATCCATTGGGTAATATTCCTGTATTTCTTTCTATTTTAAAGGATATAGAGCCAAAAAGACGTTGGAAGATAATTTTAAGAGAATTACTAATTGCGTTAGTAATTTTATTGATATTTCTGTACTATGGACAGAATTTATTGGATCTTTTACACTTACAGAGCGAGTCTGTTAGCATAGCAGGAGGGATAATCCTCTTTATTATTGGTATCCGAATGGTGTTTCCAACTAGGCGTGGTATTATGGGTGATCAATTAGAAGGTGAACCCTTAATAGTACCTTTAGCAATTCCATTAGTCGCAGGACCATCTACTTTAGCGACTTTAATGCTTTTAGTTCGTTCAGATCCAAGCAATATGGTTGGATGGTTAACAGCTTTATTGATTGCTTGGTTATTAACTGCAATAATTTTATTAATGGCACCTATCTTCTTCAAAATATTAAGAAAACGTGGTTTAGCCGCAATTGAAAGACTTATGGGAATGATATTAATAATGATTGCGGTACAAATGTCTGTAGACGGAATCAAAAGTGTAATATACGGCATATAATTTGTAATATTTTCTATGCGCCCGTAGTTCAATGGATAGAATGAAGGATTCCGGTTCCTTTGATGCAGGTTCAACTCCTGCCGGGCGTACTGAATTGAATAGAGGTTTTTACCCATCGTAGTTTCACCGATAGGTGAACACAGATGGGCAAATCCTGTCGGGAATACGGCAAATTTATAATTAAAGATTTAATATTGAAATTTGGTATAGTAAAATAATGATATTATAATACTTACAATGAGTAAATCAATTATAATACTCACAACTGTTTCATCTAAGGGAGAAGGGGAGAGCATTGCATCAAAATTGGTTGAGGAAAAACTGGCTGCTTGTGTAAATATACTTCCAAAAATGGCATCGGTTTATCGATGGGAGAATAAGATTAATAAAGATGATGAATTTCTACTGATAATCAAAACAGCAGAGCATCTTGAACAAGAAGTTTATGATTATATTAGAGATAACCACAGTTACAAAGTTCCTGAAATCATTACACTTGATATAAAAAATATCGATAAAAAGTATGCTACATGGCTAAATTCAAGTATTAAACCAAAGGAATAATGGTAAAAATAAAAACAAAATTTATTTTATATTATTTTATCGTGCTAATCTCAGTGGGTTCGTTTGGATTCCACATAATCGGTGGTAAAGAATGGGGGTTTGTTGATAGTCTATACATGACAATCATTACTTTATCAACCGTAGGCTTTGCTGAAGTACACACATTGACCGCTTTTGGCAAAATTTGGGCTATATTGATAATAGTATTTGGGGTTAGTGGATTTGCATTGTTTATATCTCAATTAGGAGAAAATCTTATGGAATTAAGAGAAATACGTCGTCAAAGAGTGCAACAAATTCTTAAGAGATTGCGCAATCATTATATAATTTTTGGTTATGGAAGGATGGGCGCTATAATTGCTGATGAATTAGCTAAGAAAAAAGTAAAGTATGTTATCGTTGAAAACGACGATGAAAAAATTATAACTTTACAGGAAAAAGGATATCAATATTATCGCGGCGATGCCAACGCCGATGAAACTCTGGAAGCTGTTGGTGTGAAACATGCTAAAGGTATTGTTGTAACACTTGGAACAGAACAAGATAATTTATTCGTTACGATGTCTGTAAGAACTCTAAATCAAAAAGCATTCTTACTTAGCAGATGCAGCCATACGGATACTGAATTTAAATTGAAACGTGCCGGAGCAAATAAAGTTGTTAATCCGTATGTTGCCGGTGGGCATAAAATGACAGAATTACTACTTGAACCAAGTATTGAAGATGCGGTATCACTTTCGACTCCACAATTTGATATAGATCTCGTTGTCGAAGAGATTGAAATTAATAATGTACCAAATTTATTTGGTGTTTCAATAGTCGATTCGAATATCAGGAAAAAATATAATTTAATAATTATTGGCATTAAAGATAAAAAGGGAAAGTTTCAATTAAATCCTAATATGGATTATAAATTAGGTAAAGATCAGGTAATTATGCTGATAGGGGCAAAAAGTAATATGAAAAGGTTTCAAAGGGCATATCTGAGTAACAAGTAAATGTCGTATAAGATAGATTATGTATAATATGCTCTCTAATAATAAATAGCTAAGCCTACCTCACTACAAAGTTTATTATTTTATTTGGCACATATATCTCTTTAAGTAATTCACTATCTTTTAAATATTTAATAATATTATTACTCTCTTTCGCAGTTCTTAATACTTCTTCTTTGCTTTGATCAATATCAATTTCAATTTTATCGCGTACTTTCCCATTAATCTGAATTGGTATTACAATAGTTTTTCTCTTTAAATATTTCTCTTCATATTTTGGCCAAGGCTGATATGCTATAGTATCAGAATGTCCAAGGATCTGCCATAATTCTTCAGAAATATGTGGTGCAAATGGTGATAAAAGCTTAACTAATATTTCAATAGTACTTTTTGAAATAGTGTCATATTTGCTTAATTCGTTTACAAATATCATAATTTGACTGATAGTTGTATTTAAATCAAGCGTATTAATCTGTTCTGTTACTAATTTTATAGTGTTATGTATTATAAATAGTTGTTTATTTTCAACTTCTACATCTTTTATCTTAGATTCGGTAATTAATCGCCATACTTTCTTAATAAATCTGTCAATACCGACGATTCCTTTGGTATCCCAGGTTGCAGATTGGTCAAACGGACCGATAAACATTTCATACATACGGAATACATCGGCGCCATATTGTCCTACAACATCATCAGGATTTATTACATTTCCGCGAGATTTTGACATTTTTTCCCCACCTTCGCCTAATACCATTCCATGTGAGGTTCTTCTAGTATAAGGTTCACTAACAGGCACTAAATCACAGTCATATAGGAATTTATTCCAAAATCTTGAATATAATAAATGTAATGTAGTGTGTTCCATGCCTCCATTATACCAATCAATCGGCATCCAATATTTCAATTTTTCAGGATCAGCTAATATTTTGTCATTTTTGGGGTCAATATATCGTAAAAAGTACCAGGATGATCCAGCCCAATTGGGCATAGTGTCTGTCTCTCGTTTAGCATTCTTTCCGCATTTTGGGCATTTAGTATTAACCCAATCATGTAAAGCTGCTAATGGCGATTCACCTGTTTCTGTAGGCTCATATTTTTCAACTTCCGGTAATTTTACAGGTAAATCTGCCTCTTGGACAGCTATCCAACCGCAATCTTCGCAATGAATCAATGGAATTGGTTCACCCCAGTACCGCTGACGAGAAAACACCCAATCTCTAAGTTTATAATTTACCGCCGATGACCCTATCCCCTGTTTCTCAAGCCAATTAATTGTATTTTTAACTGCAGTATCGACATCCAACCCGTTGATATTTAATCCTTTATCGTTTGATGAGTGAATAGCTTTTCCATCAAGTGTCCAGCAAACTTTACCAGCCAATACATCTTCAACGTTTACATTTTCTTTTTCAACTTGTTTTTTGTCTGGTTGCAGAATACAATTGATAGGCAAATGAAATTTTTGAGCAAATTCAAAATCACGAGTATCATGAGCAGGAACTGCCATAATTGCACCGGTTCCATAACTGATTAAAACATAATCTGCAATCCATATTGGTATTGGTTGATCGTTAACAGGATTTATCGCAAATGCACCTGTATTAACACCTGTTTTTACAGTACTTAGTTCAGTTCGTTCAAGG
>JAUWFQ010000039.1 GCA_030606865.1 bacterium | reverse complement strand
GTTTTACTCGAGCCTACAGAAAGCAAAAATGGTATAATTGATTCTTTATTAAGGATTGACGGCTCAGGTGGTGAGTCTCTTATAATGCCGGGCGGTGGCAGTTTGCATCCGGCTTCAGCTGATACTATTAAGAAAAAAATGCATTATGTACGTCAAGACGGAAAAACCGTTTTTAAATTTGCCGTTAAAGGAATGGCTGACATTAGTTCCGACATTCTGAAAAAGAATAATTTTACCGGTAATGACGTTAAACTATTCATCCCACATCAGGCTAATAAACGCATTATCGATGCTGCAGCAAAACGATGCCGAATCCCTAAAGAACGCGTTTTAATTAATATTGATAAATATGGTAATACAACTGACGCAACGATTCCAATTGGTATGGACGAAGCAGTATCAAATGGACTTATCAAGGACGGAGATTTAGTATTAACATCATCATTCGGAGCAGGTTTCACATGGGGTTCTATATTAATTAGATGGGGAAATTAATATGAAAACCGCCTTTTTATTTCCCGGACAAGCATCCCAAAAAGTTGGTATGGGTGTAGACTTATATCACGAAACAGATTTAGGTAAAAAGTATTTTGATTTAGCTAATAAAATAATGGGATTGGATCTGAGAGATATCATATTTAATGGTCCGGATGAAACTTTAAAACAAACGCAATTCACTCAGCCTGCTATTTATCTTGTAAGTGTAATATTAGGAGAATTACTTCTACAAAAAAATATAATTCCTTTTGCAGTCACCGGTCATAGTTTAGGAGAGTATTCAGCTTTGGCTATAAGTGGAGCTTTTTCTTTTGAGACAGGGTTAAAACTCATAAAACTTCGTGCTGAAAGTATGCAAAAAGCTGGTGAAATTATGAATGGTACTATGGCTGCCATCATTGGATTAGATAAAGATAAAATTGAAGAAATTTGCGGAAAGAGTAATGAAAAAGGAATTGTTGTACCCGCAAATTTCAATGCACCGGGACAAATTGTAATTTCAGGAGAAGTTGAAGCGGTAAACTATGCAATGAATCTTGCAAAAGAAGCGGGAGCAAGAAAAGTAATAATGCTTAATGTGAGTGGCGCATTTCATTCACCACTAATGTCCAATGCTAAAGAAGCATTAACAGATAAACTGAATTCAATTGAAATATCTGATACAAATTTTCCAATCTATTCTAATGTTACCGCAAAACCTGTAATAAAATCTGAGGAAATCCGAGAAAGATTAATTCAACAATTGGAAAATGCTATTCTTTGGCAGGATTCAATATTAAATATGATTAAGGACGGTGTTACAAACTTTTTGGAAGTAGGTCCGGGACGAATTTTGCAGGGATTAACAAAACGAATCGATAGAAATGTTAATTCATCAGGTATTGAAACAAATAATGATGTAAATTCTTATACTAATGAATAATTTAGAAAATAAAGTTGCGATTGTAACAGGCGCTTCCCGCGGCATTGGCAAAGTTATTGCAGAGCAAATTGCTAAAGTTGGTGCTAAAACAGTTTGTGTTAGCAGATCGCTTTCTGATGTTGAGAAAGTAGCAAAAGGTATTAATGAACAGGGTTTTACAGCCATCGCAATGGCTTGCGATATATCTAACGGAGAAATATTTCAAGAACTTGCACAATCTGTTATTGAAAAATTTGGTTCTGTTGATATACTAGTGAATAATGCCGGAGTAACAAAAGACAACTTAATAATGCGCATGTCGGATGATGATTGGAACATTGTGATTAACACAAATTTAACGGGCGCCTTTAATGGAACTAAAGCAGTTACCAGACATATGATGAAACAGCGCAGTGGTCGTATAATAAATATTTCATCGGTGGTTGGATTAATTGGAAATGCCGGACAAGCTAATTACGCTGCTTCCAAAGCTGGCCTAATTGGTCTAACTAAGGCTACTGCAAAAGAATTAGCATCTAGGGGAATTACTGCAAATTGTATTGCTCCTGGATATATTGAAACCGACATGACTAATCGGTTACCCGAAAAAATGAAAAATGCATTGATTGAGCAAATTCCTTTAGGTCGTATTGGCCAAGCAATCGATGTTGCCGCAACAGTGTGTTTTTTAGCATCAGATGAAGCAGGGTACATCACCGGGCAAACTTTCACCGTTGATGGTGGAATGGTCATGTCATAAATAATGAGGTAAAAATGAATACAGCTGATAAAATTAAAGAAGCAATAATTGATAAACTGGGAGTTGAAGAATCTCAGATTACACCGGAAGCATCTTTCATTGATGATCTTGGTGCTGACTCTCTTGATACAGTTGAATTAATTATGACTTTGGAAGAAGAATTTGATTTAGAAATTCCAGATGAAGATGCCGAGACTTTAACAACCGTTAAAGCAGTGGTCGATTATATAGAAGATAAATTAAAATAATATTGACTATATATGTTAAAACCTAAAGTTGTTATAACTGGATTGGGGGCGATCGCCCCCAATGGTAATAATGTAGATACATTTTGGTCGGCATTGGTAGCTGGTAAGAGCGGAATTAATAGTATTAAAAGTTATGATACAACAGATCATTTAGTTACTATAGCCGGTGAAATAAAAAACTTCAATTACGAAGATCATCTTGATCGTAAAGATGCTCGAAAACTAGACCGATTTTCAATTTTAGCACTTGTTGCTGCTGAGGAAGCAATAAACAATGCAAAATTAGATTCTAGTACGCTAGATCCCGATAAAATTGGAGTAATAATTGGCTCAGGGGTTGGCGGAGTTGCGACTTTAGTTGAGCAACAAAATGTATTACAAAATAAAGGTCCCAAACGGGTATCCCCACACTTCGTCCCAAAAATGATTGCCAATATTGCTGCTGGACATATCGCAATCCGTTGGAATTTAAAAGGACCTAACCAAACTATTGTATCTGCTTGTGCTTCCGGTACCGATGCAATTGGTATCGCTCTGCGATTAATACAAGCCGGTGATGCCGAAGCAATAATTACAGGGGGATCGGAAGCGAGTGTACTGTCATTAACGATTGCAGGTTTTGCAAATATGCGAGCTTTATCAACGCGCAATAATGATCCTGAAGCAGCAAGCAGACCATTTGATTTGGATCGCGATGGATTCATTCTAAGTGAGGGAAGTGGAATTTTAGTAATTGAGACTGAAAAACATGCAAAAGCTCGCAATGCACCCATTTTGGCAGAGTTAGCCGGATACGGAGCATCGGATGACGCTTATCATGTTACTCAACCCTCAGAAGGTGGTGCAGGTGGTGCAAAAGCAATGCAAAGAGCTATTGCGAACGCCGGATTAAAGCCGAAAGATATAAGTTATATTAATGCTCATGGCACATCTACTCCCTATAACGATAAAAACGAATCAAAGGCAATCCGAACTGTTTTTGGAGAATATGCTGATAAACTGAAGATAAGCTCAACGAAATCAATGACCGGTCATTTACTTGGTGCTAGTGGTGCTGTTGAAGCAGTAGCATCTGTTAAAACAATTCAACAACAAATTGCACCACCGACAATAAATTATCAAATTCCTGATCCTGAATGCGATTTAAACTACATTCCTAATAAAGCACAATCATTTGAGATAAATTCAGTAATGTCTAATTCATTCGGATTTGGCGGTCATAACGGAGTTCTTGTATTTAAGAAATACATCAATAATACTTAGGATAAATTATTATAAAGTTTTTCCATAAACTTTTTCGTATCAAAGATGATTTTTCGATACTCGAAAAAGTAATTCAATATCGGTTCAATGATATAAATATCCTTCATCAGGCTTTTACCCATAGATCACTAAATTCTGCACCGAAAAAAAATTATGAAAGATTAGAATTCCTTGGAGATGCTGTATTAGACATTATTGTGAGCAAACTGCTTATGGCTGAATTTCCCGCAGGAGATGAAGGATTGTTAACAAAAAAAAGAGCTGCAATAGTACAGAGAAGTTTCTTGGCTTTAATCGGTGAATCACAGAGCTTGTTAAATTATCTCCGAATTGATCAAGGAATTAATATTACACAAAATAAAGTTGCAATGAAACAAAATGCGAATTTAGTTGAAGCACTTATTGGCGCTGTTTACTTAGATGGCGGTTTGAGACCATGCAGTAATTTAGTCCGTAGACTGATTTGGTCTCATCGCGATGAAGCATGGAAAGCAACAAATTATAAAGGCAGATTGATTGAATATTGTCATTCAAATTCTTTTGATAGTCCTGTGTTTCATACAACCAATGTATCCGGTCCCGATCATGATAAAGTATATGAAATTCACGTTCAAATTGGTGATAGAATTTTTCCTGCAGCAATCGAATCAAATAAAAAAGCCGCAGAACAAACTGCGGCATCAAACGCTTTAACAATTATGAATGGCATTGATGTTTAAGAAATCAATCTATATTTCTTCTAAAGCTTTTTTTAATTTATTTATTTTTTCAACCGGAGACGGATCTGTACTATGCAGAATTGCACACCAATAACTTAGCCAATCACCATAATTTATTAAATCAAGTAATCGCTCTACATTATTTTCACCTTCAGCACTTACTTCATGTTGCATAATATCAATATCATTCAAAAGTGTTTTCGTTATATCCTGCCTTGCTCGTACTCGCTCATTATCATTTTTATTCCTTAACCATATTACTGACAGTTCCGATAACAAATCAGGATTATTACCCCAACCCACAATTTCATTATGGTTCATTTCCGGAATTTCATTGTGATAAGCAAGCATTTTTGCATTCTCGCATAATTGTCCTTTCCATCGCAAAGCGACTACACCGGTTGTGTCGGTAATTCCGTAAATTATTGGAATCATTCCATAAATATCTTTTGCCATCTTAAAAATCGGATTTGATGTGTCTCCAACCGAATAAGTATCACGTCTCTTTTTTAAAGAAGTAATTGAACTTGAAAGATCTTCAATAATCGAAATTGAGATAAGTCCAATATTCTTAAGTAAATACAACATAGGAACAAAAGAATAAGCCAACGCTGCTCGAGGTTGGAGTCCTCCCGGAATTGTAATTAAATCAAATATTTTTGATTTAATTTTTTCTGACAATTGACCACCTGTGGAGATACCGCAAATCATTGCCCCTTTTTTCAATGCATCTTCGTAGGCACTTAATGATTCCTCAGTATTTCCGGAATAGGAAGAACAAATTACAAGCGTTTTTTCATTAACCCAATTTGGTAATGTATAATTTCGATTTACATAAAAAGGTATTTTTAATTTTTTGTGAACAATGGTTTTAACGACGTCGCCGCCAATGGCAGAACCACCCATTCCTGCGACAATTATATTTTCGCATGTGGTATAATTATTTTGCAAATTGATTTGTTCACCAATTCCAATAGCTTCTTGAATTTGATCTGCAAAACGATAAATAGCTCTAAACATATCTTGTGGATCAATTTGTGATTTATCCATATTATTTTTCCCTTTTCCAAACAAATTCAGTTAATTGTTCTAATTGCGCTCTTTTCTCTTTTGGTATTATTTGCAGATTATTTTGAGCAGCCTCCGTATATTTTTTTGCCATATTTTTAGCTGATTCCAAAATACTATTTTTTTCAAAGTATATGCGGAATTTTTCGATAGCTAATAGGAGATCATTATTCATTATCTCTTCCCATTTTTGTTTCCAACTAACTGCATCATTTTGACGTGCTAAAACTGTTAAAATAGTTTGTTTTCCGGCAATTAAATCGCTTCCCAAACTTTTACCCATTGACTTAGAATCACTAAATATTTCTAATATATCATCTTGAATTTGAAATGCTATTCCTAAATTCAATCCATAAGATTGTAATTCATTAATTACAGAATCAGGTTGATTTCCCAAGATACCTCCCAATTCAGCACAGAATCCTATTAACCACCCTGTTTTCTTTTTTATCATAGTTAAATATTGATCTAATACTATTCCATGATTGTTCTCAAACTCTTTATCATAGGCCTGTCCTTCACAGACATACAATGTCGCTTTGTTAAAAGCGTGAATAGCATTTAGCGGATTCGTTTTTACTTTTGTAATCAATATTTGAGCAATTGCATAAATTCCATCTCCTGCAAGTATAGCCGTGGATTCATCCCACTTTTTATGAACGGTCGCCTTCCCATGCCGCAGACTATCTTGATCCATTATATCGTCATGTACTAAAGTAAAATTGTGCAATAACTCAACTGCTAATCCGGCATTCAATAGGTCTTCTTTACTTGCTTCATAAACCGTTCCAACAAGATTCACAATAATTGGACGAAGGCGTTTTCCCCTACCATCCATTATGTACTTGATTGGATCGTAAATATACTTTGGTTCAGAATCTAATGGAAAACTTTGAAGTCTTTCATTGATTTCAAAACGTAGTTGTTCTATATGATCTAGAAATGAGTCAGTGACCAACTTCTATCTCCAGTTTTCCAATTGCTAATAATTTAGATAATATTAAATCCTTAATTTCTTCCATACGTTTCTGTGTATTAGCTTCAAATCGGCAAACAATTACGGGTTGCGTATTTGATGAACGAACTAATCCCCACCCATCTTCGAATCGTATCCGTACACCGTCAATCGTGGAACAATCGTAATTAGCTTTAAAAAATTCTTCTGCCTCTTTGGCGATGCGAAATTTCTCCTCGTCCGATTCACATGCCATGCGCATTTCCGGCGTTGAATAATATTTTGGCAATACCGCCTTCAATTCTGATAATGTTTTATCAGTCCTTGATAATAATTGTATTAAGCGCACCGCTACATATAAAGCATCATCGAATCCGAAAAAATCATCCGCAAAGAAAATATGTCCACTCATTTCTCCACCAAATTTACATTTTAGTTCAGCCATCCTTTGTTTTATTAATGAATGCCCTGTTTTCCACATCACCGGTGTACCGCCGTATTTTACTATCATTTCCTCTAAAGCTTGCGAGCATTTTACATCAAACAGAATTTCATCACCTTCTTCTACAATTTCCGGTAAAAACAACGCCATTAATTGATCTGCCCAAATTATTTCACCGGTTTCATCAACCACTCCGATACGATCGGCATCGCCATCAAAAGCGATTCCTGCATCATATTTACCGGTTTTCATCAATGCAATCAGATCAGTTAAGTTTTCCTTTACAGTTGGATCAGGATGATGATTGGGAAAAGTTCCATCAACATCACAATATAATTCCTTTAATTTAATACCTAATAATTTAAAAATTTCAGGAGCATTTACGCAGGCTGCTGCATTTCCGCAATCCATAACAACTTTCACCGGTTTCTCTATATTTATTTTCTCCAGTATCATAGCTTTATAATCTGGTAAAATATCATATTCAGAAAAATTTCCTTTTCCTTCAACAAAATCCTGATTCTCAATTATCTTACGAATTTCTTGGATTGCTTCACCATAAACAGCCTTTTTATACAATGACAATTTGAATCCGTTAAATTCCGGTGGATTATGACTTCCAGTTATCTGAACTGCTCCGTCTATATCTAACTTAAACATACTGTAATAATTAACCGGTGAAGGTATAATTCCAATATCTACTACATCGAGACCTGTTGATAATAATCCTTTCTTAAAACTTTGTTTTAGTGCGGGAGTGGTCAATCTTATATCACCACTTAAAGCCACCTTTTTAGCACCTTGTTTTGACACGTATGTACCAAATCCCCGTCCTAACATTTCCACTACAGCGGGAGGAAAATCTGTTTTTACCTCACCACGTATATCATATTCTCTAAATATATATTTATTTATGTTCATCGTCTCTTTATCCAATTATTGATATAGTTAAAATTAGAGTATTTTGTTGATTTAACGAATTAATGATTCTGTTATTTAGATTGAAATATCACCTATAATTTGTCTCAAATTACCATCATATTTATTGATTAGTTCTTTTGCCTCTTTTTTGGTACAAGATTTATTCACCATTATCAAAGCAGTTTTTACTGATCCGTCGGAATCTTTCAAAACTTTACTTGCGTCCTTGTAATTGAGATTAGTTAATTTTTCTATAATTCTTGTTCCACGGTCACACAATTTTTCATTCACTACTTGTAGATCAACCATTAGATTCCCATATACTTTTCCCATCTTAACCATTGTAGTGGTTGATATCATATTTAATATCAATTTTGTAGCAGTTCCTGCTTTCATCCGAGTTGAACCTGTTATTATCTCCGGACCTAAATCCACAGAAATAACTACATCAAAACTTTCCAATTCAACAGAAGCAGGATTACATATTAAAAAAACAGTGTGGCAACCAATTTGCTTACCATATTTCAACCCGGCAATTACATAAGGAGTGGTGCTGCTACTGGCAATACCAATTAGAACATCTCCCCTTTTAATATCAACCACATTTAAATCGCGTTCAGCATCTTTAGGTATATCTTCAGCTGATTCAATTGATTTGAATACTGCTTCAGTACCTCCGGCAATCACTCCGGTAAACCACTTGCGCGGCGCTGAAAAAGTAGGCGGTATTTCCGACGCATCCAGAATACCTAATCTACCACTAGTCCCCGCTCCAATATATATGATTCGATTTCCATTTTTAAGAGCAGTAACTGCAAATTTAACAACTTTGTCTATTTTAGGTATTGTCTTTTGCACTGCAGATGGAATAATACTATCTTCTTTATTGATAAGCTCAAGTATTTCTAATATTGACAATTTATCAATTTCCATAGAATGTGGATTTTGTTTTTCTGTTATTAGTTCACTGCGTTTAATATTCACAATTAGTTTTCTATATTGCGACGAATCGGTTTACCGAATATCATCAGTGCTGCAAAAGACAGTATAATTCCTAGAATAATGGATATGGACAATTTCCCACCAAATCCAATAAAAAGATAACCTACAAACAATGCAATTGTACCTACTGTTAATGCATAAGGTAATTGAGTACGAACATGGTCAATATGATCTGATCCTGAAGCAATTGATGATAGTATTGTTGTATCGGAAATTGGAGAACAGTGGTCACCTAAAACAGCGCCGGAGAGTATTGCAGCAAAAGTGCTTACAAAAATAGGCGAAGCAACCACTTCATCGGGGGTTCCTTGTAATAACTGAATTGCCATCGGCATTACGATAGGAACTAGGATAGACATTGTTGCCCACGAAGTACCGGTAGAAAAACTTATCGCAGCGGCGGTAAGAAAAACAACAGCAGGTAAAATATGTGGTGTTAGAAAATTTGATGAAATTTCAACTAAGAATTGTGCTGTTCCTAAGTCTTCCGAGACTTTTCCAAGTGTCCAAGCCAAAATTAAAACTGCGCACCCCAAGAGCATCGAGCGTGCGCCATTCATCCAAGCATTCAACGCTTTATTAAGTGATAATAATCTTTTACTAACTGTTAATATTATTGCAATTATACCGGCAGAATACGAGCCCCACATCAATGCTGCATATGAATCAGCTCCACCGATTATATTCCGGATTGATGGGTCCATTCCCTCCTCTAACGCCCGCATTCCTGTGACCACTAATCCCAACATCGCTATTAAAACAACAGCAATTATAGGAATAATAGAATTTGTCCAATGTGATGATTTGCTGTAACGATCTTCAGCATCGATTTGTGAAGTATCTGCCATTGGATTAGCTCCCGGCTGCATAACAGCGCCGGTTAAAACAGTACGCCGCTCGGCTTTATACATTGGACCGTATTCTCGGCGAGTTATTGTATTTATCAAGATAAATGCAAGAGTCAACAAACAATAAAATGAATAAGGAATACTTCTAATAAATGTTATATATGGATTTTCAGTTACACCGAATTGTTCATAAGGTCCATCTAATAAGCTCATTTGAAAAATCGACCAGGTACTTATAATCGCTAAACTAGCGACAGGTGCTGCAGTAGAGTCTACTAAATATGATAATTTTTCGCGTGAAATACGCAGTTTATCAGTTAGGGGACGCATCATATTACCAACTAATAGTGTATTGGCATAATCGTCAAAGAAAACAATGATACCCATTATAACAGTTGTAAGCTGTCCCTGTCGACGTGTTTTGGCATGGCGAACCGCAATATCTACAATACCACGCATACCACCATTGGCAGAGATGACGCCAATCATCCCACCAAATCCTAATGTGAACAATATTATAGATGCATGACTTGTATCGGCTAATGAGCCGACTAAATACGTATCAAGTGTAGTAAGAAAACCATCAATTAAATTGGATTTTAAAATTGTGACACCAATCCAAATACCGGCAAACAATGAAACTAAGGTTTCCCGTGTAACTAAAGCTAAAACAATCGCAACTAAAGGCGGTAAAATCGATAACCAAGTCGGGTTGCTTACAGCACCGTTTTGTTCGGCAAGCAGGAGTCCCAAAGAAGATAGTATTACAACGGAAATTTTTATTCGTCTCGACATACAATCGTTAAAGTTAGAGGAGTTAACGATATTAGTGCAATTTATTATCGCATAAAAATATCATGTTTATAACTTAAATTTGAATTCTTATATTTAGAAATATATTTATAACTAATACTTACGAATGAAGAAACTTGATAAATATTTACTACGACAGTTCATAACAATTCTCACAATGGCACTATTGGGGTTTGTCTCTGTCTTTGTTATTGTTGATTTGATTGAAAATATAGACAAGTTCATTGATAATTCAGTACAATTAAAAATCATATTTCTATTTTATTTTTACACACTACCGTGGTTTTTTAGCATCGGTTTACCGATGGCGACACTGATAGCAACAGTTTTTAGCATCGGATTAATGGCAAAACGCAACGAATGGACAGCAATGAAATCTTCCGGGATAAGTTTATACCGAATTGCTGTTCCATTATTAATTGCAGGAATCGTCCTCAGTATAATATCCTATGAACTCGATAATAGTCTTGTTACAACCGGAAATGAAAAAGTAACTGAAATCGAACAAAAGCATATGCGTCGAAAAGCACGTAGAAATATATTTCGTGCAAGTAAAATTTTACACGATGTGCTATTGCAGAAACATGAGACCACTCACATTTCACTTGCTAAATATTACATCAGTGGAATGGAAGCCAATAATGCAACAATAGTTTCACTAGATAATGGAATCCTAACCAAAAGGATTGATGCACGGAAATTATTTTGGAATGATTCACTTAAGCTTTGGAATATGAATAATTATTCTATACGCAACTTCGATGAAAATGGTGAAGAAATAGAAGTAATTATTGCTACCAAAGACACTCTAATTAATGCAAACTTTACACCTGACGATATAACCCAACAATTCAAGCCGCCGGACGAAATGAATTTCAATGAATTAACTGAAAGGATAGCCCTGTTAAAAGAAAATGGTGTAAAAACCGTAAGATGGGAAGTCGTTCGGTATAATAAAGTATCTTTTGCTTTAACAAGTTTGATTGTAATATTGTTCGGATTACCATTAGCGGTTTCTAAACAAAAAGGTGGTTTGGCATTTGCCGCCGGAATGAGTGTTTTTGTCATTTTTGCATATTATACCTTTATAAAATTTGGACAGTCATTAGGATACAAAGAAGTTCTTAATCCTTTAATTTCAGCGTGGATCGGTAATGTAATTTTTGCTATAGGTGGAATTATTTTATTATTGAGTGTTAGGAAATAATCACTAATAATTAATAATGTACAATGAAACTTTTATATACAACTTTATTGTGTTTAGTGATTGTGAGGCAACATAAATTTAATGAGGTTATGTTATGAAAAGAACACATATGAAAACACTTGTTATAATTGTGGCCATTTTGATAGTAGTGAGAATAGGGTTTTCCGTAGGAACATGTTTCTTGTGTATGTTACCCCAGCTAGGGGAAGATGAACTTGAACATAGGGAGTTCATCAACGAAATAATAAAATTGCCCGAACCCCGATATGATAGTGAGACGTCGATTGAAGAAGCTCTTAGCACGAGAAGATCGATCAGAGTGTATAAAGATGAACCATTGACACTTGCTGAAGTCTCTCAGCTCCTGTGGGCTGCGCAGGGCATTACCGGCCAGGGAATAGGTTTTAGAACGGCACCATCCGGAGGTGCACTCTACCCACTTGAAGTATATGTAGTAATTGGTAATGTAAAGAGTGTTACAAAAGGCGTTTATAAATATAAGCCTCATGAACATGAGCTTGTGAAGGTTAGGGACAGAGATGTGAGAAATGAGCTATCGGTTGCTGCTCTTAGACAAACTTGTATTGGAGCGGGCTCGATTGTGATTATATTCTCCGCGGTTTATGAACGAACAACTCAAAAATATGGCGATAGGGGTATTAGATATGTGCATATTGAAGTCGGGCACGTAGCTCAAAATGTTTTTTTACAGGCGGTTTCCTTGAATCTCGGTACAGTAGTTGTCGGAGCATTTAAAGATGATAAAGTTAAAAACATTCTAAACATGCCGAATGAGGAACATCCGTTATACTTAATGCCCGTAGGAAAGAAATAGCTTAAAATAGAGATTTGCGTGGCAAATGATATTATAACTTACGTCGCCTGATCTTGGATAAAAGGGGATTGTGCTGTACACCTTGCCAAAATTGCCTTCAACAACTTCTTTTATCCGCAAACCGTCAATATTAACAAAGCCACCAAATTGGTGGCTTTGTTCGATTAAGATATCTTTATTTTTAATAACGATAATGATCAGGTTTATATGGTCCGCCTTTGAGAATTTTGATATATTCAGCTTGCTCATCAGTCATCTCGGACAATGTAACACCTAATTTATCAAGATGTAGTCGTGCAACTTCTTCATCAAGGATTTTCGGTAACATGGCTCACGAAAGGAGTCCTTGGACACAATAGAACAAATTATCTCATATGTTCAATATATGTCCCAATTATCAAATATTTGGTACATATCATCATTGATTTATTACATATTTTTTGATAAGAAAAACCCAATATTTATACATTTCAAAGAAACTATGTAAAGAATATTTGATTTTCTTATCATAAGTCTGTATATTTGTAAAGGAAATTGGATAATCTTATCATATGAGCACAAATAAATTGAAAAAACTACCATTAGAAAAAGACATCGAAACTAAAATAGTATTGAAAAAACTTTCTTCGGCACATCGAGCTTTGGCCGAATTAAAGGGAATAGTTTCAAGTATTCCAAATGAAAGTATCTTAATCAATACTTTAGGGCTTCAAGAAGCTAAAGATAGTTCCGCGATTGAAAACATCATTACAACATATGATGATTTGTACAAAGCAGAATTAAAATTTGGAATATTCAAATCATTAGATGCAAAAGAGGTCCAAAATTATATTGCCGCATTAAAAAAAGGATTTCAACTAATTTCGAAAAATAACATTCTCTCTAATAATGACGTCATTGAAATACAGTCTGTATTAGAAAATAATGACGCAGGATTTAGAAAAGTTCCTGGAACAGTTTTGAAAAACTATTCAACAGGCGAAACTATTTATACACCACTGCAAGATTATAATACCATTCAGGAATTGATGACTAATCTTGAAAAATTTATAAATGATGATACTTTATCCGAATTTGACCCTCTAGTAAAAATGGCAATTATCCATTATCAATTTGAAAGTATCCACCCATTTTATGATGGAAACGGTAGAACGGGTAGGATTATCAATGTATTGTATTTGGTTATAAAGGATTTATTGGATTTACCAATTCTATATTTAAGTCGTTATATTATTGAACACAAAATAGAATATTATAAACTATTACAAGAAGTCAGAAAAACTAATAATTGGGAAAATTGGTTGCTTTACATGATAAACGGAATTGAACAAACTGCAAAAGAAACCATTATGTTGATCGTACAAATCCGATTATTAATGTTTGAGTATAAATTTTTTATAAGAGACAATTATAAATTTTACAGTCAGGATTTGCTAAACAATTTATTTAAACACCCTTATACTAAGATCGAATTCATCGAAAATGATTTAGGGGTTTCACGAATAACAGCAGCTAATTATTTAAATAAATTATCAAAAGACGGATTACTTAGAAAAGAAAAATTAGGTACAGGTAATTATTATATAAATGAAAAATTGTTTAAAATATTAACTCGAAAAAATTAAGTATTTTAGCTAAAAATAAAAATGCCACTATATGGTGGCATTTTTTTATATGATTGTTTTTAATACCGATAATGTTCCGGTTTATATGGACCGCCTTTGGGAATTCCGATATATTCTACCTGTTCATCAGTCATTTCGGTTAAAGTAACACCTAATTTATCAAGATGTAGTCTTGCTACTTCTTCGTCAAGGATTTTCGGTAACATATAAACATCGATTCCCGGCTTGTCCTTAGCAAGCGCTATTTGAGCTAACACTTGATTAGAGAATGAATTTGACATCACAAAACTCGGATGTCCTGTTGCACAACCTAAGTTAACTAAACGTCCTTCTGCTAACATGAATATTTGATTTCCGCCCGGGAAAGTATATCTATCAACTTGTGGTTTGATAGTTTCACGGTCAATATCCTTGGCTTCATTTAATGAATCGATTTGTATTTCATTGTCAAAATGACCAATATTACAAACAATAGATTGATCCTTCATTTTACGCATATGATCAACTGTTATCACACCAAGGTTTCCGGTTGCCGTTACGTAAATATTAGCTTCCGGCAGAGCTTGTTCGGTGGTAACTACTTTAAAACCCTCCATTGCCGCTTGTAACGCGCAAATTGGGTCAATTTCGGTAACTAATACACGAGCACCATATCCCCGCATAGATTGCGCGCAACCGCGACCTACATCGCCATATCCGCAGATTAACACTGTTTTTCCCGCGATCATAACGTCCATAGCACGTTTCAATCCGTCTGCAAGTGATTCACGACAACCATAAATATTATCAAATTTTGACTTTGTTACGGAATCATTTACATTATAAGCAGGGAATAATAGTTTTTTATCTTTCGCCATTTGCTGCAAACGATGAACGCCGGTTGTTGTCTCTTCGGAGACACCGACTATATCCTTGGCAATTTTATGCCAATGCATCGGATCTTTTCCGTGCACTTCGCGTAGTAATTTTTCGACAACCTGTTCTTCACGAACCTTAGTAGTTATTTCCGGCAACGAACCGTTTTTTTGATAAATTTCCTCTAATTCATATCCTTTATGAATTAACAGTGTTGCATCACCTCCATCATCAACAATTAATTGCGGTCCTTTATTTTCAGGAAACGTTAAAGCTTGTAATGTACACCACCAATATTCCTCAAGGGTTTCTCCTTTCCATGCAAAAACAGGTGTTCCGGTTTCAGCAATTGCTGCTGCTGCATGATCTTGAGTAGAGAAGATATTACAACTTGCCCACCGAACATCTGCGCCCAATTCCTTTAGTGTTTTAATCAAAACCGCTGTTTCAATTGTCATGTGCAATGAGCCGGTAATCCGAAAACCTTTTAATGATTTTTCCTTTCCATATTTTTCACGAATTGCCATTAATCCGGGCATTTCCTTTTCCGCAATAGCGATTCCTTTCCGCCCTGCTTCTGCGAATGAAATATCAGCAATTTTATTTGGTAAATATTCAACTATAGGTGTCATATCTTTCCTTACTTTCTTAGATAAATTTTTTGAAATATTTTCAACTACATTTCCTGTAATTGGTTGTGACGACATAATTATCCCCGATTATAAATACGACTTTAATATCTTCACCATATCGGTATTTTCCCACGTAAACAGTTTATTATCACGACCAAAATGACCGTAAGCTGCTGTTTGACGATAACGTGGTTTTTTAAGATCAAGATGAGCTATAATTTCAGCTGGTTTTAATGGAAATACCTTTTTGATAATTTCTGTCAATTTTTCATCACTGACTTTGCCGGTACCAAATGTTTTAATACTTACCGAAGTAGGTTCGGCAACGCCGATACTATATGATAATTGCAATTCACATTTATCTGCTAAATCAGCAGCAACAATATTCTTAGCAATATAACGTGCCATATAAGTAGCGGATCTATCAACCTTTGATGGATCTTTACCGGAAAAAGAACCGCCGCCATGCGGTGCATAACCGCCATAAGTATCGACGATAATTTTACGTCCGGTTAGTCCGGTATCTGCTTCCGGTCCGCCCATAACAAAACGTCCAGTACCGTTGACAATAAATGACTCATCATAATCAATATTACTTGCATCCAAAACCGGTTTGATGATATTATTAATAACTTCATTCTGTACAAATTTTAATTCTTTTTCCTCATCACCAAATTTATCGAGCATATCATTATGCTGAGTTGCAATAACAACATTTTTTACTGCAACCGGTTTCCCATTATCATATTCAACGGTCACCTGAGATTTACCATCAGGTCCTAACCAAGACATATTGCCATTCTTGCGTTCTTTAGCCAATTTTTCCGTCAAACGCTGTGCTAATTGAATTGGTAATGGCATCAACTCCGGTGTTTCTTTACAGGCAAATCCAAACATTAATCCTTGGTCACCTGCTCCTTGCTCTTTCCCACCGTCGGTATCAACTCCTTGCGCGATATCAGGACTTTGCTGATGTAATCTTGATGTTACCGTAACAGATTCGTCATCCATTCCATAAACAATATCGGTATAACCGATTTCATGTAATGTATCTTTTACTATTTTTTCTACTTCGGCAAATCCGTGAGTATTCACTTCCCCACTTACCACTACTAAACCTTTGGTTGCTAACGTTTCACAGGCTACACGCGATTCTTTGTCTTGCTCCAATAAATTATCCAATATTGCATCAGAAATTGCATCAC
>JAUWFQ010000077.1 GCA_030606865.1 bacterium | reverse complement strand
CGCCTAAAAAATAAAAATATCATTTGGGAACAAAAGGATGCTACAAAAGATAAATTCCCCAAGGCTGATAGAGTTTTAGTTGATGCACCATGTACCGGAACAGGTGTAATCGGACGTAGACCGGACATCAAATGGAGACGTAAACTGAAGCATCTAAATAGAATAGTTGAATTACAAAAGTCTATACTAGATCATGTGTATAAATTTGTTAAGTCAGACGGAGTATTAGTGTACGCAACCTGCTCAATGGAGGAGGAAGAAAATTGGCAAGTAGTGGAAGCGTTTCTTAAATTACACAATGATTTCAAACTTGTATCAATTGAAAACCCCCGATTAATAAATTTAATTGATGAAAAAGGTGTACTTAAAATATTTCCTCCGGAGAATAAAATGGATGGTATGTTTGCCGTAAAAATGATTAGAGAAAAATGAAAAAAATATTAAAACACATTATAACAATTGGTATTATCATTGTGATAATAATAATTTTATTAGAATTAATTATAATGCCGTTTTATGTTCGTCATAATAAGAGCAAAGAATTGATTGACGTTACGTCCATGGATGTAAAATCTGCTATGATAATGATTAGAACTTCCGGATTTAAGAGTGTAGTAACTGATACTATTTATACTAGTGAAGTCGAGCCAAATATCGTGTTAGATCAACATCCTGAGCCGGGCGCTGTTGTAAAAAAGGGTAGAACAGTAAGACTTAAAATATCGCTATCTGAAAAATTAGTATTAGTGCCAAATATCGTAGGGCAATCGCAGCGAAGCGCGGAATTATTATTAAATAAGGTTGGTTTAAAAATTGGGGCTATTTCAAAAGAATATAGTGTAACCCATCCAAATGGTGTAGTAGTTAACCAGATGCCCGATAGCACCGAAACACTTCCAAGAGGATATAGTGTAAGAGTGATAATCAGCAAGGGACGATCTCCCAATGATATACAAGTTCCAAGTTTGTTTGGTTTAAGTAAGGTAGCTGCAGAATTAGAGTTGCGAAAAATCGGTTTGAGAATCGGTAAAGTGCATTATAAACAAAATGAAGATTTGATTCCATATACCGTTCTTGATCAATCTATCAAGGCAGGTACTATTTTAGAAAATTCTCAAAGTATTGATATAACGGTGAGTGTACTTGACTTACAGGATATATTCGAACAAATGATAGATAAATAACGCTTTATGCGACAAGAATTATTCCGGAAAACTATTCATTTAAGTGCTAATTCCTTAATTCCATTAGCATACCTGTTTTTAAATATTCCAAAAATTTGGATGACTATATTAATTGGTATCGCTTCAGTCGTATTTGTCATGATTGATATTAGACGAACCCGGAATGGTTGGCTATCAAAGATATTTGCAAAATTATTTAACAGCATGCTTAGATCACACGAACTTGAAGGGAAATTAACTGGTGCAAGTTACGTTTTAATCGGGTCTTTTATTTCAATTGCAATTTTTCCGAAAGAGATTGCGGTCTTGGCATTATTATTTACCGCTATTGGCGATACTGCCGCAGCATTATATGGCAGAAAATTTGGTAAGCTTAGAATTTGGAACAAAACATTGGAAGGTTCTATAGCCGGTTTAATTGCATGTACAATAATTGCATTATTCTTTCCTCAGATTCCAAATATTATAAAATTCAGCGGAGCATTTGCAGCAATGTTCATTGAACTGTTACCAATTAATATAGATGATAATTTGCGAATCCCACTTTTTTCGGGAATAGTTATGTATATTATATCCAATTTGATTATATGATTGATCGACAAGGAACAAATAAGATAGAACGCGCCATATTAGTCGGAGTTATTCATGGTAAACTCGATGAGCTTATTATAGATGAGCATCTTGATGAAATGGAATTGCTTGCTGATACCGCCGGAGCTGACGTTGTTGGGCGTGTTACACAACGCTTAAATAAAATTAATCCGGCATATTTTGTTGGCAAAGGCAAAGCCGAACAGATTATGCGACAAGCCAAAGAATTACAAGTGTCAGTAGTCATATTTGATGAGGATTTAAGTCCGGCTCAAACCAAGAATTTTCAATTGCTTAGCGATAATATAAAAGTTATCGATCGTAGTGCTTTAATTCTGGATATATTTCAAAAGCATGCCAAAACTAAAGAAGCAAAAACTCAAGTAGAATTAGCGCATTTACAGTATTTATTACCGCGTCTTACGCGAATGTGGACGCATTTAGAACGGCAAATGGGAGGAATCGGAACAAGAGCAGGAGCGGGGGAGACACAGATTGAGGTCGATCGCCGATTAATCGGGATAAGGATTGCTAAACTGAAAAAAGAGTTAACCAAAATTGAAAAGGAAAGGAAAACACAAAGTCAGCGGCGAAAAGAACAATTTCGTGTGGCGTTAGTTGGTTATACCAATGCCGGTAAATCAACATTAATGAACGCCATCACCGGGGCTGATGTGTATATCCGTGATCAATTATTTGCTACCCTCGATACAACTATACGGTTAAATGTGATAGACGGTGAACATGAAATTTTATTGAGCGATACAGTCGGATTTATCCGCAAGCTTCCACATCATTTAGTTGCAAGTTTCAGAAGCACTTTGCAAGAAGTATTAGAAGCTGATTTGATATTGATAGTATTGGATGCATCATCTCCACAAGTATTAGAACATTTTGAAACAATTAATGAAGTATTGACAGAGCTTGGAGCAATTAAGAATACATCGCTGATCGTATTAAACAAAATTGACACTATTGAAGAAAATGGCAGGATAGCCTATTTAAAACGAAAATTTCCAAATGGTATATTAATTTCAGCAAAAAATCATTTACGAATTGATAATTTGCTTGAATCAATTAAGGAAATAATTGATCGAGGATTTACTACAACCGATGTCCATTTTTCCTTTGAACAAGCTAAAGAAACAGCCGAAGCCCAGAAAGGTGTAACTGTTTTAGAACGTGAGTATGATGAGAATGGTGTACATTTAAAAATCCGTGGACCTGTTAAGCGGATCAATCAAATTTTAAATTCAGTCTAAAAATAAAATATCCCATCTGTCCGAAGAGTAGAATGGGATATAAAAAAATCCGTACCAGGTGTTTTTCAGGACCGCTTATGATTAACGGTGGACGCCTCCCGATTACAGCAAACTTCCCCGATGAGAGGGCATGTTTTTTGTAAGCGAAGTACAGCTTCCTATTGATTATTACTTGTAGATCCTAAAAAAACTAATCCTGGTACGGAAATTGTCAAAAAGCTTAATAAAAATTAGTACAAAAAGTGAGACAAATCAATTCTAATCGAATTATTCATTGCTATTTTTGGTTCGGATACAAATTTTTCTCCCCTTCACTCTTGGCTACAATAACTGCGCCAATACTGTCACTAGTGATGTTTACAACAGTGCGGTACATGTCGAGCGGACGGTCAACAGCAAGCATTGTACCAACAATCATTGCTGCACCGGGATGATTACCTAAACCAACGGCTTCTAAGACTATGAATATCATTACGAGTCCGGCGGAGGGAATCGCAGCTGCGCCAACCGAAGCCAAAAATGCTACTATGACAATGATAAATTGCTGAGTGAAAGATAGATCAAATCCGAGAGCTTGCGATATGAATAGCACTCCGGCGCATTCATAAAGAGCAGTACCATCCATATTAATTGTAGCTCCAAGCGGTAATACAAAACTTGATATCTTATTGGAAACTCCGGCGTTTGTCTCAACGCAATTCATGGTGACCGGTAAAGTGGCTCCTGAGGAACTTGTGGAGAAAGCGGTTGCCATCGCTGATGCGACAGCACGATAATGTTTTATTGGATTTATTCGTGTAAACAATAAGAAAATAATGGGGAGCACAACAAAAGCATGTAAAGTTAATCCAACAGCGATTGTAACAATGTACCATGCAACACCCTTAAATAATTCAAATCCGGTAGTTGCAACGGCGGTGCTGATTAGTCCAAATACGCCAATCGGCAGAAATTTGATGACGGCTTGAGTTAAAATCATCATGGCTTGGAAACCGGCATTGAAAAATTGTTTTAGAAAATCACGCTGTTTTTCCGGCAATCTTGGAATGACGCTGCCAAAAATAATGCACCAAAATATAACTCCTAATATATCGCCATTTACTGCGGCGGCGAACGGATTTAATGGGATCATCCGAATAATAATTTCAAATGGAGAACTTGGTGTTGATAGCGATTCCGGATCAAATTCTGTGGCAACCGCGCCAAGATCAATTCCAACTCCGGGTTTAATCAAATTTGCTAGTGTGAGACCAATTACTATCGCTAAAAGTGATGTGAGTAAGTAATATCCAAAAGTTTTTGCACCAACTCTGCCAATATTTTTTCCAAGATTTATTACTCCGGTGGTTATTGAGAATATTATGAGTGGAACAATAATCATTCTTAATAGCCGCATGAATATTGTACCGAGTGGTTTTACGATCAATGCTTGTTCTTTGAAAATCAACGCAAAAACGATACCAAGTACCATTGCGATTAGAACTTGCCAATAGAGTTTAATCTTCATAGAGACAAAATTAGCTACAAAATGCACAAAACGAAGAAAAAATTAATGGCCACAAAAGGCACCCATCTACGCCACTGACTACGCCAAGGCTTCGTCAGTTAAAAAGGCTATTTATCTATCGTAGCTTTAGCGTAGATAGACGATGGACAGGCAAAAGACACAAAAATCTAAAATATTAGCCACAAAAAGCACAGAAGACACAAAAATAAAAACTTAAATAACAGTAAAAAACACAAAAGAAAAAAAGCACAAAAAACATACAAAAATAAAAAACTACAAAAACACAAAAAAGTATTTAGAATATTTATGAATTATACGCATTTTGGGTAATTCAAATAGGAGAAAGGATCTTGGATATAATGGAATTAACGGGCATAGTGAGGGAAACAAGTTTTGCGATACATAAATATTTTAAAAATGGTTTTCTGGAAAAAATCTATGAAATGGCACTGTTTTACAGGCTTCAAAAACAGGGAATCAAAGTTAAGCGGCAACATCCAATCAAGGTCTTTGACGAAGATGGAACATTATTAGGAGATTACTATGCTGATTTATTTATTGAAGACAGACTTATTGTTGAAATAAAAGCATGTTCGACAATTGTAGATGAACACGTAGCACAATTATTGGGGTATTTAAAAGCATCCAAAATTGAACATGGACTACTAATAAATTTTGGCGCTCCAAAATTGCAAATCAAAAAGTACATTCTTAATTGATGTAGCTGCTAAAAAACAAAGTAGATATAGAAAATGTGAATAAATGTGTTTTACCTTTTGTGTATTTTGTGCCTTTTGTGGTTAATTTAAGATTATTCATGAGGAAACAATGGCATATATTTATGTAATCGCGATTTATTTAGCGATATTAGTTGGAGTTAGTATTTATAAAAGCCGCGCAGTAAAAACTCAAGAAGATTTTATGGTGGCAGGCAGAGTTGTTCCTTGGTATTTGTTGGTTGGTACTCTAGTGTGTACGTGGATCGGATCAGGCAGTTTGTTCGGTGGAGCAGGGCGTGCTTACCGTGAAGGTTTCTCAGCATTATGGATGAGTGCCGGTGCTTGGGTTGGAATTGCAATCGTATATTTTTTAGCAGGAAAAGTACGCAAAATTGCTCAATTCACGGTTCCCGATATCCTAGAAAAGCGTTATCATCCATCGGCACGACTACTTGGTACCATCGCAATAATTATTGCGTATTTAACAATTGCGAGTTATCAATTCATTGGTGGCGGCAGATTGTTAAATTTACTGTTTCCTGACTTGGATCCCGTGTACGCAAAAGCGATTATCGCCGGCTTGGTTGTTCTATACACTGTAATGGCGGGCATGATGTCCATTGTTGCGATTGATATAGTAAATGGATTAATGATAATAATAAGTATGTTAATTGCCGCACCGCTTGCACTAAAGGGAGCCGGAGGTTGGGCTGAATTAACTGCAACTTTACCTTCTACTCATTTTGATGTTTTTGGTCGATTAGGATTACTGCCTGCTTTAGGATTGTTTTTTCCCACCTTTTTTCTATTATTAGGTGAAAGCAGTATTTATCAAAAATTCTTTTCTGCGAAGAATGCTAAATCAGCCCGGAAAGCAGTAATTGGGATGATAGTTGGAGTACTCATCATAGAAACTTTAATGGCAGCAACAGCAATTTTTGGTGCCGGTATTTATTGGAAAGATCCAAGTATTATGGGTAATGGAGAGACAATATTATTACAAATTGCACGGTATAATCTACCAATGGTAGCAGGATTATTATTGTTAACCGGTGCTGTTGCAATAATCTTTTCAACAGCTAACACATTTTTAATGGTACCATCTACTAATTTAGCTCGTGACGTATATCAACGATTCATTAATCCAAATATTAGTGAAAAGGGAATAATACGATTCCAGCGTATAATGATAGTTTTATTAGCGATAGTCGCTTATGTTGTGTCATCATTTTTTACCAGTATTTTGGATATGGCATTATACGCTTATACAATGGTTGGAGCAGCAGTAACGCCGGCGTTGTTGGCAGCATTTCTGTGGAAAAGAGTAACGGTTGCCGGAGGTGTTGTCTCAATCGCAGCCGGTATGATTGTAACAATTGTTTTTGGATTTTTAAATTCAGCTGGTATATCAAATCTTAGTTATGATTATATTATTTATCCGGCTGCCGGTGCATCAATATTCTTTTTAATTGTTGTAAGTCTATTAACATCGCCATCACCGGAAGAAAAATGGAAACCATTTATGGAGAGTGGAGATTAAGTTGTAAACATCACTGATTATAATTATCAAATTAAGCATCATAACCCCTCTGTCCAAAGACATCTCCCCCTAATTTAGGGAAAGAATTAATTAATCCATCGTAGCTTTAGCTAAGATTAAAGCGGGTGTACAATTAAAAATAGCTGAGACATGGATTGGTAATGTAAAATTTAGGAGATCAAAGTCCTATTTCCTTTTAATTTGTGTAATTATCTCCGTAATTTTAATTATTGCAAGGATATTAAAAACGACATTTTCGGACAATCAAGACAGTTAATCAAGTGAAATTCCCCACGTTCAAAAGCGGTATTCATCCTATAGATTCTAAGTATTATACCGAATCACTTAAAATTGAATCATTACCAATTCCAAAAGAAGTTTTCATTCCATTACAACAACATATTGGTGCTCCATGCAATGCTGTTGTAGAAGTTGGTGAGGAAGTGCGGGTTGGACAAGTTATTGGTGCCGTGGATGCCTATGTTTCAAGTCCGGTACATGCCACAATTAACGGTAAAGTAAAGGCAATAGGTAAGTTTGCTCATCCTACCGGAAGTCGAAAAGAGATGGTGCATATAATAGCATCTGATGAGGAAGAACCCAATGGAGTTTATACTGAAGTTGATTGGAAGAATTTACCAATTGATGATTTAAAAGATCGAATTAAGAATGCCGGTATTGTTGGACTTGGTGGAGCGGCATTTCCAACTCATGTAAAATTAAGTCCACCGGAAGATAAACCAATCGACACATTTATTTTAAATGGTTGTGAATGTGAACCATTTCTTACTGCCGACCATAGATTGATGTTGGAAACACCCGATGAAATTCTAAAAGGTATGGCTATAATAATGAAGGTCCTTGGAGTTAAGAAAGGATATGTTGGAATTGAATCCAATAAGCCCGATGCTATTGAATCAATGCAAAAAGCAGTTAGCAAATACGGATATGAAATAGTAACTGTAAAAACAAAATATCCGCAAGGTGCCGAGAAAATGCTGATTAAAGCAATCAAGAAACGAAAAGTACCAACAGGTGGCTTGCCTATGGATGTGGGCGTTGTAGTACAAAATGTTGGCACTGCTGCTGCAGTCGCAAATGCGGTATCTTACGAAAAACCATTAACTCAAAGAATAGTAACGGTTACAGGAAATGGAATAAAAGAACCAAAAAATTTATTAGTAACAATCGGAACAAGATTTAGCGATGTTATAGAATATTGCGGCGGTCTAATAGAGGATACTGCACAAGTATTTATGGGTGGACCTATGATGGGCATTGCCCAATATGATCTATCTGTACCGGTAATAAAAGCAACAAGTGGAATTGTTTGTACCACGGATTATAAACAAATCGAGCCGATAGCTTGTATCGGGTGTGGGAGTTGTGTAAAATCTTGTCCAATGTTTTTAATGCCTACCCGATTAGCGCATTTATCGTTAATGCGACATTGGTCAAATGCCGATAAGATGGGAATTATGAATTGCATCGAATGTGGTTCCTGTGCTTATGTATGTCCTTCTTCCATTCCTTTAGTGCAGTGGATTAGAGTAGGTAAACAAAAAGTTTATGAAATACAATGTGATTTGGTGGTTTAATCGTGAATGAAATAATTAAAGAAAACGAAAGCCCGCGACCTGTTAAAAAAGTTATTCCTAAAAAGAAACCTGATCCGCGTGCCAAGTTAGCAAAGCCCGAGCGAATGCTCATTCTCAATTCGAGTCCGCATTTACATACCACTAAATCTGTAAATAAAATTATGTGGTCTGTTATAATTGCATTAATTCCCGCAATGGCGATGTCGTTTTACTACTTTGGAATTCGTACAGCGTGGATGATATTAACCTGTGTAGTGGCTTCATTGATTACAGAAATTGTAATGAATTATATGAAGGGAGAAAAAATTACAATTTTTGATGGTAGCGCAATAATAACCGGTATTTTATTAGCTTTGACTTTGCCACCCTCATTTAGATTATCAAGTGCAGCTTTGGGGGCTATTGTAGCAATTTCGCTCGGGAAACATATTTTTGGTGGCTTAGGGTATAATATTTTTAATCCGGCTTTATTAGGTCGCGCATTCTTACAAGCGAGTTTTCCGGTAGCTATTACAACATGGTCTAATCCAATTACAGTAAAATATTCTACTATTGATGCAGTATCTACCGCTACACCGTTAGGAGCATTTAAATTTGAAAAAATCTTAACTGACTATTCAGATTTATTTACTGGAAATATTAGTGGAAGTTTAGGTGAAACTTCTGCAATTGCCATTTTATTAGGTGGTATATTTCTACTAATATTAAAAAATGCTGATTGGAGAATCCCACTTAGCTTCCTCGGAAGTGTAGCCGTTTTTAGCGGAATATTTTGGTTGATTGATCCTTTGCAATATCCGGATCCATTATTCCATCTGTTATCAGGTGGATTAATGTTAGGTGCATTTTTTATGGCAACTGATATGGTTACGTC
>JAUWFQ010000066.1 GCA_030606865.1 bacterium | reverse complement strand
GCAATATATTTTAGGAATTGAGCAATGGCTCGGAAACGGTTATTTTGCAAGCTTGGAAGGTTATTATAAACCATATGATAATATTCTTACTAACAACCCCAATAATAATCCGATTGATGAAAATGACGATTATATTGAAGGAACCGCAAAAGTATATGGAATTGAACTTTTACTGCGCAAAAATCTTGGGAAGCTAACCGGTTGGATCGGCTATTCATATATTTATAATCGACAAGAATATGATTTTAATAGCGATGGTAAAATTATCGAGGAGATTGGTGAGGTATTTGCGCCCAATTCAAATCAACCGTATACATTAAATATTGTAGCGAATTATGTCCTTAATAAAAAGAATAATTTTGGATTGACAATCAGCAATAGCAGCGGGAGACCATATACACCAATCGTTGGATACACATATACTCAAAACTTAAGTTCTAGTGAGGGTAGGGATACTTTTAATAACTCTTATGGAAATTTAACGGAATTAACAGGTTTAAAAAATTCTGCACGGTATCCGATGTATCTCCGCTTAGATGTGAGTTGGACGCATAAAATATCTCCCTTTGGTTGGGACGGAAATTTTAAATTTCAGATTATTAATGTTACTAATCATTTTAATACATTATTATATGATTGGGACTTAGAAGAGGATTCAGTGACAGCGATTGGTATGTTCCCATTTTTTCCATCAATAGGAGTTGAATTTAAATTTTGAGGATCATCGTGCGAAAAATAGTGATTATATTGTTGTTAATAGGAATTAGTAGCTGTACTAAGAAGCTCAGTATTGCTGATTTTTCAGATGAGTTCAGTTTTTACACAAGTGAATTGCGCATCGAAGCGATTTTGAATCCAACAGATTTTATGAATTCTGTTGTACGTGTTGACAAAACAATTCTGGTTACTGATACATCATTGTTTAATGGCATAGATGATAACGGAGATTGGATTAGTTTTACCGATGAGAATGGCAATGGGAAATGGGATGAGGGAGAGCCACTTAATGATGATATAGGCGGAAAAGATGGAGGCAGGGGCAATGGTGTGCCAGATAAAGGTGAGCCACATGTCGATGATTATTTAGAAATCTTGCCATTTGTACACGATTCAACCATGGTATCAGTTATATTAGTTGAGCAACCTTCCGGGAATTTAGTGGCAGAATTTGAATGGCATTCAAAAGCTGGTACCATTGAAGAATTTTACCGAGGTGATCGGATTGATTCTAAGCCAATAGAAGTTTACACCTATGGTGGTTATAAACCAATGTCTCAATATTCAGATATTAAGATTGAATCCAAGAAAGAGTATGAATTTCAAATTACTACCGGTAATGGAGATACTATCACCGGCACTACAGTACCATTCCCTCCTGCGGAATTAGTAATGGATGGAACTATTTGGGACACAGATACACTTTTACTTAATTCCGTTGGAAATGATTTGGTTCAGTTTTTAACCGATGAAGGTGTATCGCTTGGGAATTTTACCTTCAGAAGTGTAGTAACTCCCGATTCTTTTATTTTTTCGCATAGCGCATTTTTCCCACCTAGTGAATTGGACCAATCAGACTACGCTGTTTTTACGTTATCTAAAAATATGTTCCCAATCGGTTTGTCACAAGTTACAGTATCAATTCCTGATAATATATATAGTCAATATTTCATTTCAAGTTTATCACTACGCGATGAAGCGTTATCGAATTTGCGCGATCAAAACTACAATGTAATTCTTGGCATTGCCGGCTCAATTACCGAGACAAAATTATATATAAAAAATAAATATAAATAGAAGAATACAAGATAAATATATCTTGTATTGTCTGTGTTAAACATTTTAATTTTGTATTAATAAATTTTATTGATGCTGTTAAAAACTTTTTAATATTGTAAAAATGATATTTAATGTAAACGAACCCCTACTTGGAATAGGAATAGCTGCCAAAAAACTTGGAGTGTCTCCTGAACTATTACGACTATATGAGAGAGAAGGATTATTATTTATTCATAAAACCAACTCCGGCCACAGGCTTTACTCTGAAAGAGACTTAGAGTGGATTCAATGCTTCCGCGAGCAAATAACAGAAAATAAAATGAATATTGCCGGGATTCGCCTATTATTAGCATTAATGCCATGTTGGGATATCAATAGCAAATGTTCAAAAAAAGATTATCTTAATTGCGTCGCATATAAAAACAGCAAGATTGTTTGTTAGACACTAACCAATAAAAATTCAAAAGTTTGTCTAGCAGGCAGTTGTAGAGATTGTGAAGTATATAGCAATGCCTGCCAGGCAGGTAAACTTGAAAAAATGTATGTTGTTATCAAAGATAGTAAAAAGAAGTGAATTAATAACAATTATTTTTCTCTCTTTTATTATAGACTGCCTGTGATCCGGGGCATGAAACGATTGATCTTAGTGATCCATCTACATGCGAAGGTTAGAATACTAGTGAATCCACTTTGAAATAATATGCTCCAGGTAGTGCTATTGAATCGACAGGAGGTGGATAAGGTGGCGAAGTGGTTCCGTTGGAACCATTGGGAAAAGTTTTTTTAAGTTGGTAGGAAAACAAAAATCCTATTCAGATATTGACGAAGCACATGCTTTAATTTGTTGTATTACATGTCTTTTGGGTAATGTTATCCTTGGCATTGCCGGCTCGACAACTGTTGCAACCATTTATGTAAAAAACAAATTATAATATGAGAATACAAGACAAATAAATCTTGTATTATCTGTATTATATACTTTAACTTAGTAATAGTAAATGTTTTTGATGTTGTTAAATACCTTACGTTATTTTTAAAAATGACATTTGATTCAAACGAACCCCTGCTTGGAATAGGAATAGCTGCCAAAAAACTTGGAGTGTCTCCCGAATTATTACGACTATATGAAAGAGAAGGATTAGTCGTAACCCATAAAACCGAATCCGGTCACAGGCTCTATTCCGAAAGAGATTTAGAATGGATTGATTGCTTCCGTGAGCAAATCACTGAAAAAAGAATGAATATTGCCGGAATACGGATGCTTCTATCTTTAATGCCTTGCTGGAATCTAAAAAGTAAATGCTCTAAAACTGATTGTAGAAACTGTAAAGCATATAAAAACAGTAATGTTGTTTGCTGGACACTAACTGATCAAGGCTCACAAGTTTGTCGAGAAGCCAGCTGTCGCGATTGCGAAGTATATAAACATGCCTGCCAAGCAGGTAAACTTAAACACATGTATGTTGTGATTGAAGATGATGAAAAAAATTAAATTAATTGCTATTGTTTTATTATCCTTATTATGGATTGCCTGTGATCCGGGACATGAAACCGTTGATTTAGGTGATCCATCCACATGTGAAGGCTGCCACACCAGTGAGTCCACTTTAAAGGAATATGCACAAGCTAGTGGAACAGAACCTTCGGGTGGTGGATGAGGTGGCGAAGTGGTTCCGTTGGAACCATGGGAAAAAGTATTTATAAAGTTGGTTGGAAGACAAAAATCTTACGCAGATATTGATGAAGTACATGCCTTAATTGGTTGTGTTACGTGTCATGGTGGTAAAGAACCGGCAGAATTTGCTGCAGCTCATGTTGGAGTTGTCAAAGATCCTTCCATAATGGCAGAATCCAATTGTAATCCTTGTCATAAGGAAATAGTTGCCACCAACTCTAATAGTATGCATTCTAAAGCTTGGGGAGAACAGACGACAATCGCACAGCGCGAACTGGGAGCAGACAAAGATCATAATAATTTTAGTCAATGTGCTATTGAGTTGACTGAAGGTTTTAGCCGAGAATGCGCAAGTTGCCATACTACTTGTGGACAATGCCACATAAGTAGACCAAATAGCGCAGCTGGAGGGTTCATTAATAACCACCAATTTAAGAAGACGCCTGACCAAACCAATAATTGTTTAGCTTGTCATGGCAGTAGAATAGCCACCGATTTTGAAGGCCTTTTGAAAGGCAATAAACCTGATGTTCATCATACAAAATATATGAAATGTTGGGATTGTCATAAGGAAGATATGCATGCTGATGCAAGTGGCAGTGCAACGCGATATCATTTGCCGGATTTACCAAAATGTATTGATTGCCACTTACTTGCAGATTTAGTTACAAATGATTATCATACTGAACATTGGCCCGATAAAGGTGAGGGACTATCGTGCTTTGTTTGCCATTCACAACCATATAATAATTGTAATAGTTGTCACACTAAAGATCCCTCAGGAGATTTATCTGAATGGTGGCAAACCGGATATGCTGAATCGCCGGGCGAAACGGATGTACATATAGGTGGCGGCAATTATCGGGAATACCCGGATTTTAAAATTGGTTATAATTATGATCAAGAATTACACGACGGTAAATTTATCGTTGTGCGGCATATTCCTGTGGTAAGAGATAGTTATAGTCCTTGGGGTCATGACCAATTGGCTAAGTATGATGAGCGACCCACGTGGGAATATTCCAGTCCCCATAATATTCAAAGATTTACTGCACAAACAGATACTACAGGAGGAGGTAGTTGCGGTAAAAATTGTCACGTGCTAGGCGATAGTACACAAGTAAATATGGATAGATACTTGTGGCAAAGCAATGTTGATTTGGACTATCCAGATGAAATAGAAGCAAACAAGCCAGTAGTTGTGGATGATAAAGTTCCAAGCTATTGGCAAAAACCTTAATGATTAGAAAAAATAGGAACAAACAAACAAATGAAAACTAAAAAAATCTTGTTCTTTTTATTGATCGCAGTATTTATGATCTTTATGATTGGCTGTGATAAAGAAGAAGATGTTAATGAATTTGAATTATTGTTAGATACAATTGAAGGAACTGACGGTGGATATATTAACAATTTGGGTGCGTGGATCAAAAATCTTGGCGACATAAATTTAGCTGATTATTTCGTACTGGATATTAGATCTTCTGCAGATTACAACAATGAACATCTTGCCGGTGCGGTAAATTCAACTTTAGGTGGAATGTTCGATGCAGTTGAAGCGCGTGGTAATAAACCAGTGTTAGTAGTATGTTATTCAGGACAAACTGCAGCGTATGCTCATGTTTTGCTAAATTTAAAAGATATTGAAGCTTATTCGCTTAAATGGGGCATGAGTATTTTTTCACAAGCTCATGATAAATGGACTGCTAATTGTTCAAACGTTTTAGCAAATGACGCAAATTGGACAATGACCGCTTCAGCAGCATTGCCAAATTATGATTATCCGACATTGAATACCGGAGAAGACAAAGGTGCCAATATTTTGGATGAATGTATTGACGAGGCAATTACAAAGGGGCTTAGCTTAATAGCAGGTACTAATGTTGCTGCAAATTATAATAGTTATGAAGTCTTTAATTATTGGGCACAAGCAGACTATGATCACTATGGCCATATTAAAGATGCTTATCAATTAACACCATCAACTTTAAAAAGTGCTGAAAATCTGCATGCCATAAATCCTGACGAAACAAATGTTATATATTGTTGGACGGGACAAACATCGGCAGCTGTAGCAGCATATTTAACAGTATTGGGTTATGATGTCAAGTCATTAAAATTTGGTGCTAATTCAATGATCTATGATGAATTAACAAGCCATAAATGGTCAAAACCATGATGGTGGTTAATTAGTGCTTAATATCATTATATAAGTAAATATAGGCGGATGATGAAATATTTACAATTGAAATCAAATAGAAAATTAAAATTATCAACTATACTATTTTTGTTGATTACACTTTTTGGTATTTCAAGCGTATTTGGGTCAAAACCAAATATTAAAATTTCATCATCCGCTTTGTATCCGCGTCTAAGTATGATGGACACTGAGGAACAATTGCATTGGCGGAGCATGCTCAGTTATGATCAAAAGTTTGGCAACAAATTTGGAATTGATGGATTATTTGAATATGGTTCCGAAAATGACCATTTTCGCAATCCTTTCCGTATTCATCATTTGACTGCAGACTTAACATTAGGGAACCATCAGCTTAGCATAGGGCGTATTGCTATTTGGAATGCTCTACAAAATGCACGAGTAGATGGCGCACAGTTTGATATAAACACTAAAAAATTAGGTACGCTAAGTTTGGTCGGCGGTTTAAAAGCAGTCACAGATTTTAGTGATACATTATTTACTGATAATACTTACTTCATGGCATCATGGTCAAAAGGTCGTATTGGTAAAAATGTAGCTCTATCATTTTGGATGAAAGGTGATGTTGATGAAATTCATCCATTTGCCGGATTATATTTTAATACATCCAAATTTGGAATCCGAATTTCTAATGTTCTAGCTTTTGATATTGGCGAAACAAAATTAAATTATGCGAGGATCCGTCTCAGCAAGCGCTTTGGAGACCACACAGTCGGTATCGGTTTCCGACAAAAAAGATTTGAATATTTTAGTTATTTTGAATCATTAAGTGACAAGATTAATATTGCTCCAACTATCACCTTGGATGTTAATTCGCTAATTTCACCGCAAATGTTATGGCGCAATCAGATTTCCTATCGAGTTGCGGAAGAGGGAAAAAGTTTTTTAGTTAGTTCAGTTAATTACAAAAAGGTCCAAGCATCATTTTTAGGTGGAATAGAAGGTGATAATAAAATGTTTGGACTAATTTTAGGAGCAACACATCGATTTAAAGGTCCTATAAGTTTTGGGGGTAGTGTTGCGATAAATGCTTTAGATTACGGAGATTTTGCAGATTTAAAACAATCCACAGGAGCATATGGATGGGTTGGCTGGCAACCAAAAGATTTTATAATGTTGAAATTGTTCGGACGATTTTCATCGAACCCCTATTTTGAACAAGATGGAAGAGGAGGAATAATAATAAATGTGGCGTTTTAAGATAGCGATAATTTTAATCCCGCTAATTTTTGTCTTTAGTCAAGATAAAGACCGTACTCTCTTCCAACATAGCTTGCATGTCGATGATATGGAATTGGCATGCAAAGAATGTCATTCCGGCGTAAGTGAAGCCAATGGACCTTCTTGGAATATTTTCCCTAAAATGGATTTATGTCTTGAATGTCATGATGGAGATACTGCCGATGACGCTTGCGAATATTGTCATAGTAATCCCGACAATCCACTGCCTTTCAGTGAAAGTTGGAAAGTGAGTGGACTTGGTTTTTCACATTCATCTCATTTAACAGAATCTGATGATTGCAGTAAATGTCATAGTTATATTGATGATGATGACGAAATTGATTTCCCCAATGTATGGAATGAATCTGATTGTCTAGCTTGCCATACTGATTTAGAGACTGGACCGCAAAGCCACAATTTTGCGTGGGAACAATTCCATGGCACCGAAATGAACGCAAGTACCGAAAATAACTGCACACTGTGTCATACTACGAACAGTTGTGAAGAGTGTCATCAACTTCAGCAATTCACACCGGAAACACATCCGGTTGACTATCTATTTGTCCATGGATTTGAGGCAAAAGCAGGTATTATGGAATGCTCAACTTGCCATGAAATTATAGAGGATTGTTATTCCTGCCACGTTGAAAACCAAGTTATGCCGATGAATCATAATTTCCATAATTGGGTTAGTTTGACAGATGGAGGATTACATGTGGGATTCGCAGAAAGCGAAGCGGAATTATGTGCTACATGTCATATTCCATCTAAGGATTTTTCATGCTTAAAATGCCATGGAGATTGATAATGAAGAAATTGTTAATATTCTCTCTTGTAATATTTCTTGTAACCGCTTGTACAAAGCTTGGTGAACCAACAATACATCCCAGTGATTGGAATAATCCTAGTTCAGAAAATTCACACATGGCAAAAATTGCTGCAAACGGGACCGTAGGATGTAAATCATGTCATGGGGGAATTGAAAAACATGATTATTTTGGAGGATCAAGCGGTGTTTCTTGTTATCAATGTCATGCAGGAGGACCAAGTGGACATCCTGCATTTAGTATTTGGGTGGGTTCACCTGACAATGCCAAGTTTCATGGCAATGAAGATAAAGAACATTGTAAAAATTGCCATGGTGATAATTTAACAGGTGGGATTGCGAAAGTAAGCTGTTGTACTTGCCACGAAACACTTTAATTCTAAATTAGGTAAAATAAATAAATTAAGTGGAGAACTAAAATGAAAAAGTTAATGATAATTATTCTTGGACTAACATTTTGTATGTATGCCCAAGATTTTAAATATGTTGGTAATGCAAAATGTAAAATGTGCCATAATAAAGCAGAAAAAGGGGCTCAATACACAGAATGGACAACAAGTGTCCATGCAAAAGCTTTTGAGACATTAAAATCCGATGAATCAGTAAAAATTGCGGCTGATATGGGAATCAAAGGTAATGCTTGGGAAGCACCGGAATGTTTAAAATGTCATACTACCGGATTTGGTACAGGCGGATATGAAGTAAAGTGTGATGATTTTTGGAATCCTGGAGCAGATGATAAAGCAGGAGCTAAGGCAGTAAAAAGAATGAAAGGATTACAATCGGTTGGTTGTGAGGCTTGTCATGGACCGGGAAGCAAGTATAAATCCAGTAAATCTAAAAAAGCAATAATTGCTGGAGAAATAACAGCCGCCTCAGTTGGTCTATTAGAAATTAATGAAGCGACATGTGTTGCTTGTCATAATGAAGAAAGTCCAACTCACAAACCATTCAACTATGAAGAAAGAGTTGGAGAATTTGCACATCCGAATCCTGCTAAATAATATATTAGTACGTAACTGACCTTGTTGGGGAATTCTAAAAATAATAATTTTTAGAATTCCCCTTCTTCTTTTGATAGATACTTAAACATAAAGTGAGTAAATATGTGTGACATTTTTAAATATGGTAAAATCAATAAATTTTTCATATCAATATTGATAATATTTCTATTTTCAATTCCAGGCTATGGTCAAGATGATTATGAATATATCGATGAAGATATGTGCATGGATTGTCATGATGAGGCAGAGCATGGAGTTGATTTTGAAGTACAAATTGGGAATTCTATTCACGAAGGATTTGGATGCTTAGAATGTCACTCTGATAAGAATACCGACCCTCACATTGAGGATAGTGATTTTGCTCCGGGTTGGCAGGGCTGCGCTGAATGTCATGAGTATGAAGATGAAGAATATGAGGGACATGGTAGATTAACTACAGGAGAAAGTGAAGATATTCCAAAATGTTCTGATTGTCATGGTGGACATGACATTTTACCTTCTACTGATAGAAATTCACGAGTGAATCCGGTTAGTTTGCCAAATACTTGTGGCGATTGTCATGAAAATATAGAATTAACAAAGAAGTATCAAATTCTAATAGACCGTCCGGTTGAACGATACGAAAAAAGTGTACATGGTATGGCAGTTGAAGGTGGTATTTCCGCAGCCGCAACGTGTACTGATTGTCATTCTACAGCCGGCACATCGCATAAAATATTTTCTGCGGGATTCCCGGAATCCACGATTAATCATTTCAATGTACCAAAGACCTGTGGTGAATGTCATGAAGAAGTTGAACGGGATTATTGGGAAGGAATACATGGACAACTAACAGCGCGCGGTGAGACAGATTCACCGGTTTGCACACAATGTCACGGTGAACATAGTATACTTTCCCCAAGTGATCCACGTTCCCCAGTATCAAAATCACGTATGGCTGAAGCAGTATGCTCTCCATGTCACGATTCAGCAGTACTAAATGAAAAATACGGATTACCAACTGATCGGTTGATTAGCTTTATAGACAGTTACCACGGATTGAAAAGCAAATCTGGAGATACGAATGTAGCAAATTGTGCTTCCTGTCATGGGGTGCATCGTATATTACCAAGTAGTGATTCCACTTCAACTGTCCATCACGATAACCTTCAAAAGACTTGCGGCGAATGTCACCCGGGTATTTCGGAAAAGCTGGCTACCGCTCCGATTCACGATATAACCGATGGCGGTTTGCGTACACCAATTGCTAATATTGTTGAAAAAATATATATTTTAGCTATAATCGTTATTATCGGATTAATGATAATACATTGGATTATAGATTTAATTCGACAAATTGTTAATTCGATGCGTAAACCTCAAGTTAGACGGATGCGTACACATGAAGTATGGCAACATACGTTTTTGATGTTAAGTTTTATGATTCTAGCAATATCAGGTTTTGCGTTACGTTTTCATAACTCGTGGATTTCTTCCCTATTCTTTGGATGGGAAGGCGGTTTTGCTATTCGTGGATTGGTTCATCGCATTGCGGCAGTTGTATTTATAGCTTCGGTAATTTGGCACGCAGTATTTCTCATTTTCTTCCCGCGCGGAAGAGCATTTGTGAGGGATATGCTCCCACAGTTACTTGATTTTAAACAATTTTATCAAAGGATAATGTATAACCTCGGTCGTACCGATTCAACACCACAATTCAAACGTTTTAGCTATATAGAAAAAGCTGAGTATTGGGCTTTAGTTTGGGGAAC
>JAUWFQ010000135.1 GCA_030606865.1 bacterium | reverse complement strand
ATACTAGTTCTTGAATTATTACTAATGATCCAGAATTGTCGTTCTGCGGTAGTATCAGTCTTTACATATTCGAAATCTATATGATCTGTTCCAATTGAAAAAGAAGACCATGAATTATCATTGCAATTTTGTTGTTCTAATCCGATTATTTTACCTGTTGAATAATCTTGAAAAGCGAATAAAAGACTGTCGGTTTTTAAAGACTTCTCCTTACAAAATAATTGATTATTGGATATATTAAATGATAGTAATGAAGTCGGCAACGCTATTGAATCGGATATAGATTCAAATCGATTATTACTTAAGTCTATTGATTGAATGGATTTCAATATTCTTAAGTCACCAGGAATTGTTCCAGATAACTGATTATTTTCTAATCTTAACATTTTCAATTTAGGTAAAAACCATAATTCTTGAGGAACTTTGCCACCAAACGAATTGGTTTGACAGTAAAATATTTCTAATTCGCGCAGATTACCAACGGTCAATGGAATAGGTCCAACAAAATTATTATGATAAATAAACAACGATTTCAAACTTTTCATTTTACCGATTTCAAAAGGTAGAATTCCTGAAAATTGATTATTATTCAACCAAATATGTTGAAGATTGGAAAGCAAACTAATTTCTTTAGGAATCAGTCCGCTAAAATTGTTATGATCAAGCGCTAATCGTTCTGTCAAATTTATTAGTTTGCCAACTTCTTTAGGTATGTTTCCGGTGAGTTTGTTACGTGACAAATCCAAAATCTGCAGATTTTTACAATTTTCAATTTGACGTGGAATTAAACCTATTAACGAATTCATCTGTAGATTTAATTCGATTAAATTTTGTAATCGAAATATTTCAACTGGAATATTATTTTGAAAATTGTTATTTGATAAATTGAGTACTTCTAATTGTGTCAATTTACCCAAGTCTTTTGGGACACTACCGTTAAAATTATTATAAGATAAATTCAGTGATATTAAATCGTTCATACTGTATAAAATATTTACCGGATTACCACTTAGTTGATTGTGAGATAAATCTAATGATTTTAACTTTACTGAGTTTTTTAGAGAAACAGGCAACTCGCCGGATATATTATTATCTGATAAATTCAATATTTCTAAATTTGTTAATTGACCAATATCCTCTGGCATTTGTCCGGAAAGATGATTTCGTGGTAGCTCAATTGTAGTAACAGTGCTATCTTGAACTGTAATTCCATACCACTCCGCTATAGGTAGATCACTTAGCCAATTTGTATTATTTATCCAGTTTGGACCATCCGTAGAATTGTAAAGGCTAACTAATCGGAGGGAATCCTGCGAAGATACAATTGATATAAAAATAAAAAACAGGAATACAGTTCTGTAAACTCGGGAAAGAGATTTAATGTATTTTAGAAACAAATTATTTGGAAATAATTTTATATGATAAACGATTTATTTAATTTTAGAAATTTCCGAGAATTTGAATGATTTAGCATAATTCTTTAGTTCACGCAAAGTTACATTCTTACCGTAAACCACAGCTACAGTAGTGTTGCTGGCAAGCATCGAGATTTCACCTTCACGTTGATCATTTTGATATCTTACAAGCGCTTTTTTATTTGATATTAATTCTATTTTAGCTCCGTTTCTGTTTTGGGCTGACTGCGGACTATTTAACGTTCTTCTTACATCTTTTACCATTGGGGCTTCTAAAATTAAAGTTGCGGTTACGAAGCCATTACCTTTGTTATATGTTTGCTCAACAACATGTCCGCCCAATATTCCACGCGGGTCCATTGGTTTGGATGAACTTTCTCCTTTTGTCCAACCCAGCAATGCCTTCGGTAGTAGGGAATTAAGCTCTTTGCCTTGTTTTTGCTTCATAATATCCAAAGCACGTTCCATATCCTTAACTGCTACTGAATAATTTTTCTTTTCATATTCTTTTACGGCTTTGTCGGTAAGGGTCTTAACATTACCGCTTTGAGCGATTAAAAATGACGTGCTCACGAGTGCTAATAAACAAAAATTCTTTAAGTTTTTATATGATGGATACATTTTATCTCCTTATTCTTAACGCTAAATTTATAAAATTTTATGTGTATAATTTATTAATTTTGCTATTGATATTATGTTCCTTAAAAATAATTGAATATAGTGCATATTTCCAATTAAATTTATAAGCTCAAGAATACTTGAATTAATATGTTTAGTCAATTAGCAGATAGATTTGATTCCCTTTTTCGGAATTTACGTGGTCTCGGTAAAATTACCGATGATAATATTCAGCACACTGTGCGGGATATCCGTCGTGCATTACTGGAAGCCGATGTAAATTATAAAGTCGCCCGCGATTTTATTGAAAGGGTAAAAGAGCGATCCGAGGGGACGAAGGTAATTAAGTCCGTAAAACCTGGTGAATTATTTATAAAAATCATCCGCGATGAATTGATTACATTATTAGGTGAGAAACCGGTTCAGTTAGAATTTGGTAAGAGTAAACCGGCAGTAATTTTATTAGCAGGATTGCAGGGCTCCGGAAAAACTACTACAGCTGCAAAATTGGGAAATCTGTTAAAGAAGTCCGGTAAATCTGTTATGTTGGTTGCGGCTGATGTGTATCGCCCAGCGGCAATTAAGCAATTACAGATATTGGGAAAACAAATAGACATTCCAGTTTATTCTGAAAACAGCAAAAAACCGGTTGATATTTGTAAGAATGCAGTTAAAAAAGCAAAATCAGAAAAAATTGATATTGTAATTTTAGATTCGGCAGGTAGATTACACGTTGATAATGAGATGATGTCCGAGATTAAAGAAATCGCAATAATTACAAATCCGGATGAAACTCTGTTTGTTGTTGACAGTATGACAGGACAAGATGCAGTAAACTCAGCTTTAGCGTTTTCTGAAGTATTGGATATTACCGTAACTATTCTAACAAAATTGGATGGAGATGCTCGTGGCGGTGCTGCTATTTCGATTACAGAGGTTATTGGTAAGCCGATTAAATTTGTGGGCGTTTCCGAGAAAATGGATGGTCTTGAGCAATTTGAGCCACAACGAATTATTGATAGATTACTCGGATTTGGCGATGTTGTTTCATTAGTGGAAAAAACACAGTCAGTTATGGATGAAAAAGAAGCCGCTAAGCTTGAGAAGAAATTTAGAAAAAATGATTTTGATTTGGAAGATTTTAAAATCCAGTTAAGACAACTGGAAAAAATGGGACCGATGGAGCAAGTATTGGGAATGATGCCGGGAATGAACCGCAAAGCTCTGAAAGGTCTAAAAATTGATGATAGACAATTAACCTGGACAGAAGCAATTATTAATTCCATGACACCGTGGGAAAGACAAAATCCACACGCAATTAACGGAAGTAGAAGGAAACGTATTGCGCTTGGTTCAGGTAGATCGGTACAACAAGTAAATCAGCTATTAAAGCAGTTTGCCCAAATGAAAAAGATGATGAAAAATATGGGAAAAATGAAAATACCGGGATTATCTAAAATGTCTGCAAATTCAATAAACTTAATGGGAAATAACTAAGGAGATTACTTTTGGCAACACGAATAAGACTGAAGAGAATTGGAAGAAAAAATAGACCATTCTATAGAGTTGTAGTGATGGATTCACGTCAACGACGAGATGGAGCAGCAATTGAGGAATTGGGTTGGTATAATCCGATCGCTAAAGATAAAGATAACAATTTTGAACTTAAAGAAGAACGCATTTTGCACTGGTTGCAACTTGGCGCACAACCATCTGACATTACTCATAAATTGATGAAAAGAGCCGGTATTGCCATGAAATGGCACTTGATGAAACAAGGTTTAGATAAAAAAGCTATTGAAAAAGAAATACAAAAACTTGATCTGAGAAAAGAAGCACAAGCTAAAGAAAAGTTGGAAACCGCTGAAAAAGAATCAAAAAAGAAAGCTAAAGAATCCAAGAAAACAGAAGAAGTAAAAGAAGCTATTAGTAAGGCTTCATCGGAAGAGCAAGTAGAGACCGAAAAAACTGATGAACCGGTCGAAGAAAAAGCTGAAACAAAGGAAGCGGAAGAAAGAGTTGAAGGTGAAAAAGTTCAGGAAGAATCAAAGTTAGAAAAGACTGAAGAAAAAACTGAACCAGTACAAAAAGAAGCTGAGCAAAAGACGAAAGATACTAAAGTAGAAGAGAAAAAAAAAACAAAAGTTACTGAAGATAAATCGACTGAAAACGAAAAAAAAACCGAAGAAACAAAAGAAGTAACGATAACAAAAAAAAGCACTCCTAAGAAAAAATCTGAAGAGAAAGCAAATGCGAAAAAAGCTGAGTCAAAAGACAAAGCTAATGACGACAAATAATCGATACCGATAGGAGGTATTAATGCAGGAATTCATAGAAATGGTAGTAAAACAGTTAGTTGATAAGCCAGATGAAGTAAATGTTAATGCAGTAGAAGGCGAACAACAAATAATTTTTGAATTAACTGTTGGTGATGGTGATTTTGGAAAAGTAATCGGAAAACGCGGTAGAAATATTTCTGCCCTGCGCTCACTTTTATTTGCAATCAATGCAAAAAATGGTGGAAAACGCGCCCGTTTAGATGTTATCGATAAAAATGAGAAGCGAGATTAAGTAATATGGAAAAAAAGTTTGCCATTGCAAAAGTTTCCAAACCGTTTGGCATGAAAGGTGCCGTTCGGTTAGCTCCTTTGTCTCGATATTGCGAAGATTATATATCGGAAAAACCGATATTTTTAGGTGACTCCGAAACATCGAGCACCAAGATTGAGTTATTAGAAAAAGCAAAGGATGGCAAACAAGTTCGTTGCGTATTCAAGGGAATTGATTCGCGCGACGAGGCGGAAGCAATTAAAGGGAAATATGTATATGCTTCCGTTATGATTGATGATGAAATCAATCAAATTTCCAGTGATTTGATTGGCTATACAGTTGTCACTGATATTGGTGATATTGT
>JAUWFQ010000181.1 GCA_030606865.1 bacterium | reverse complement strand
TTAATATCTGATCAATATTAACATTTTCACGCTTAGCCGCGATTCCACTTTTAATTAACTCAGTCTTTTCCCTGATTAAATTTATTGGTAGCATTTTATCCTATAATATTGATAAACAAATTAAAATTAACGTCCTTGACCAGAGAACATAACCCAAATTGTACTAATCATAATTTTTAAATCAAGTCCAAAACTAAGATTCTCAATGTAATAAAAATCAAATTTTAATTTTTGCCGGATATCATCAAGATTCTGATCGTAGGATTGTTTGATCTGTGACCATCCTGAAATCCCTGGTAACACTGAAAGACGCCTATGATAAAGCGGATATTCTTTACTCAATTTATCAACAAAATATGGGCGTTCAGGACGAGGTCCAATTATACTCATATCACCTTTTAATACATTTAAAAATTGTGGTACTTCATCTATTCTAAATCTACGTAAAAACCGTCCTACTTTTGTAATACGCGGGTCATTAGTTTCAGCCCACATCGGACCCGTTTCCTCTTCGGCATTGTGTTGCATTGAGCGAAATTTTATAGTTTTAAATTTACGGAAGTCTTTTCCAACCCTTACTTGCTTGTATAAAATAGGACCCTTACTTTCAATTTTTATTGCAATTGCAATTAATAATGCAAATGGAAGAAACGAAATCATGAAAGGGATTATAAGTAGCAAATCAAATACTTTTTTCAGACCTCTCTGATACCAATTTGTATTTTCAAGATTGATTTCAATTAATGGCATTCCCGCGATTTGCTGAGTTCGAACCAACCCACTCATAACATCGTACAAATCCGGTACGATCTTTATTGTTACAGGAAATCCATTAATCTGCCCCATTATGGAAAGTATCCTTGTATGATCAGGCTTTTCCAACGCTAAAACTATATCAGAGACTTCATTATCCTGAATTATAGTACCTATATTTTGCTCTTCACCTAATACAGGAATGTTGCCGGTATTTATATTTTCAGCCGGATCATCGGCTGCTTTTATAAATCCGACAATATCATATCCTTGATCTTCGTGATGATATAGAAAATTTGCCGCGCTTAAACCGCGCCGATTTTTACCTAGTATTATTGTTTTCTCACGACCAATTCCAATACGTAATAAATATTTCTGAAATGATCTTATCAAAAACCTAATCGTTAAGGCTATGGACATAAAAATTAACCAATAACGAGCCATACCACGGGCATTTATCGGAAAATTGACCAATCTCAAAGCATCAATAAAAACATACAATACAACAATTGTGAATGTTACTTTAAGCATAGTTTCGATTTCAAACATCCTTGAAACTATATATTCACCTTTATATAAACCGTTTATTAAAAATAGGATATTCCACAGTAATTGAAAGATTATCCATACAATAATTTGTTCATAGTAATTTGGAAATGTTTTAGCTATTACTGCCTGTAAAACTATAGAATAAGCTATGTAACCAGCTATGGAATCACTAATAAAAATCGTCCATGAGACGATCCATTTAGGAACACGAATACGGTAATGCTGAAATAATTTCTTAATGATCAAATATAAAAACCTTTTTTACTGCTAACAAAAATCCATAATGATACTAAAGCAAAAATTACAGGATTTACTATTAGAAAAAAAGCGGCTTTTAAAATTGAAAACGAAGTTAAATGATCTTATTATTGTGTTGCAGTAACACCGTAGCTATTCGTTCTGATGCTTTGCCATCCCACAATGGTGGTATAGTATATGATCGCTTTTTTCTATTTATAGCATTATTAACCAAATCCGGAATTTTATAATAGTCTTTACCAATTAATTGATTGGTTCCTAAAGATACAGTAACCGGACGTTCAGTATTTTCTCTGACGGTTATACAAGGAATTCCTAAATATGTCGTTTCTTCCTGAATACCGCCTGAGTCTGTGATTACAGTCGCGGCATTTTTCATAAGTCCAAGGAAATCAAGATAACCCAAAGGTTCAATTAAATGAAAATTCACATTATTTATTATATCTAAATTACTCTCAGCGATCATTTTTTTAGTGCGTGGATGTACTGGAAATATTACCGGAATCGATTTACTTATTGTTTCCAAATTATGTAGAATTGACTTTAGTGATTTAGGATCATCAACATTGGATGGTCTATGAAGAGTAACCAATATATATTGTTTTAAATCTTTAAATCTATTTGGTTTATCAGCTTTTGGTAATAGCCTTACAAGAGTGTCAATCATTACATTACCAACAAAATGAATTTTACTCTTCGGAATTCCCTCTTTAATAAGATTATCATCCCCGTCTTTAGAGGGCGTGAATAGCAAATCGGCAAGCTGATCGGTTATTAACCGATTTATTTCTTCAGGCATTTTTCGGTCGAATGAACGCAGACCTGCTTCAACATGTGCAATTGAAATTGACAACTTACTGCAAACCATCGCAGCGGCTACAGTAGAATTAACATCTCCATAAACTAAAACCAAATCAGGTTTTAATTCATTTACCAGCTCTTCAAATTTGATCATGATTGCTGCAGTTTGACGAGCATGAGAATCGGAGCCGATATTCAAATTATAATCGGGTACCGGTATTTGTAATTCTTTAAAAAATATATCAGACATAAGTTTATCATAATGTTGTCCGGTATGAACTAATATCTGATTAAAATCCGTAATTTTATTAATTGCACTCCACACCGGAGCGGCTTTCATAAAGTTTGGTCGTGCACCTACAACATGTATTAGTTTCATTCTATTATATAACCACCTTGTTATAACATCTCAATCATTAATATTTTAGTAATTGTAACTTTTTAATTAATAATATAACCATACCCAATATAAAACCCAATCCAAA
>JAUWFQ010000055.1 GCA_030606865.1 bacterium | reverse complement strand
TACAATAAATGATCCATATGAAGTACCCGGGTGTGATATTAAAAAACGTTTCCCATCAATTTCCTTTTCAGCAGCAGGAAACAGTACATAAGGTTGATTATTTTTATTAAAAACTAAACTATGATCAGTAAATCGCCCTGGCGAATGATAGCTTAAAAATTTTCTAGTATGAAAAAGTGTTCCATTGTTTGCTTTATTTACAATTTTTTCCCAAAGGTCTGATTGTTCTATATTAAATTTCTTAATTTCTGTCATTAATTATTTCCTATATTAATTACAAATAACGTAATAATATGTTTAATGTTAGCTAAATATAGGGGTTTATTTCAAAATTTTTATATGAGATTTTACAGGAGTATATATGAATAATACAGCAATATCTAAGGTGAGAGCAAGGGAAATATTTGACTCACGCGGCAATCCAACAGTTGAAGTTGATGTAACATTACAAGACGGAAGTTTTGGACGCGCCGCTGTTCCTTCAGGAGCATCAACAGGAGAACACGAAGCTGTTGAATTGCGCGATGGCGATAAAAGTCGGTTTTTAGGAAAAGGAGTGTTAAATGCCGTAAATAATGTTAACTCAGTTCTCGCTTCTACGGTAATCGGGCTTGATGCATTACAACAATCAGTGGTTGATGAAACTATGATCAAAGCAGATGGAACACCAAATAAATCAAATTTGGGCGCGAATGCGATTTTGGGCATATCTATGGCAACCGCAAGAGCCGCTGCTAATCATCTTAATATTCCATTATATCAACACCTTGGAACTGCTGAATCCAATTTATTACCTGCTCCTATGATGAATATTATCAACGGAGGCAGCCACGCCGACAATAATGTAGATATTCAAGAATTCATGGTTTTCCCAATTGGCGCAAAATCCTTTTCCAAAGCCTTGAGAATGGGGACAGAAACATTTCATCAATTAAAAATTGTACTAAAAGAAAAAGGGCTCAATACCGCAGTAGGCGATGAAGGCGGTTTCGCACCTAACTTGAGTTCAAACGAAGAGGCTCTTGAAGTAATAATGGAAGCCATTTCCCGAACTAATTATACTGCCGGAAAGGATATCTTTTTTGCACTTGATCCCGCCTCTAGTGAATTTTTTATCGATGGTAAATACCGTCTTGAATCGGAAAACCGAACACTCTCATCCGAAGAAATGGTAGATTACTATGCAAGGTTAGTTGATAAATATCCTATAATTTCTATTGAGGACGGACTGGCAGAAGATGATTGGGATGGTTGGAAAATCATGAACGAAAAGTTGGGTGATCAAATACAAATAGTCGGGGATGATCTGACAGTGACAAACATAACCCGTTTACAACGCGCAATTGATGAAAAATCCATGAATTCAATTTTGATTAAATTAAATCAAATCGGAACGATAACAGAAACAATTCAAGCAGTTAATCTTGCCCGTGAAAATAATTATAGCGCTGTAATCTCGCATCGCTCGGGCGAAACTGAGGATACGATCATTGCAGATTTTGCGGTGTCAATGGGAATGGGACAAATTAAAACCGGTTCCGAATCCAGAACTGACCGGATCTGTAAATATAATCAGTTATTGCGGATCGAAGAAATGCTCGGCGACAAAGCACAATTTCCTGATAAAGATATACTAGGTCGTAATTGAATAAAAGACGTGTAGCTAGACAATCGCGAAGAAAGAAACTTTTTGCCGATATACAGCGCAAATTCTTTCGCGGAATAATTTTATTTATCATTTCGTTTTTAATGATTGTATTTTTATTTGGAGATCATGGATTATATCAGCTTTACAAAATCAAATCACAAAGAAAGGTAACACAAAAACGCATTGAAGAACTAAAAACGGAAATAGCACTACTTGAGAATGAAAAAAAACGATTACAAACTGATTTGGATTATATTGAACGCCTTGCCCGTGAAAAATACCGGATGGCAAAAACGGGTGAAAAAGTATTTAAAGTGATTCCAAGAGAGAATAAAAAATAATTTATTAAATTATCATTGTAGTTATTGTTGGAGACAAATATGTTTAAAAAAATTACCCTTGGCGTAGTAATTATCATTTCATCAGCATTTTTACTATCCCAAACACCAATATTTATAAATGAAATTCATTATGACAATGATGGTACCGATACTGGCGAGGGGATAGAAATAGCAGGTCCTGCTGGTACAAATTTAACAGGATGGAGTTTGGTATTATACAGGGATGTTGGCACGGTATATTATACTGAAAATTTGTCGGGCACAATTCCTGATTTATGTAATGGCGGTATCTTGTCATTCCCTATTTCAGGAATTCAAAATGGTCCCGCTGATGGTGTAGCTCTTGTAAATGGAGTTACATTGATTCAACTTTTAAGCTATGAAGGAACATTAACTGCAACAGAGGGTCCCGCAAATGGTGTAACAAGTACTGATATAGGGGTGAGTGAAACAAGCACAACTACGGTTGGTTTCTCATTACAACTTGAGGGAGTAGGTACATTTTATGAGGATTTCACATGGGTAGGACCTCTTGCAAACACTTTCGGAGATTGTAATGGCGAACAAACCTTACCTGTTGAACTCTCCTCTTTCACTACCGAAACAACAGTTCAAGGAATCCTATTACAATGGACAACCGAAAGTGAAATTGAAAATCTTGGCTTTATATTAGACCGGAAATCAACTGGTTCGGACTGGCATGAAATTGTAAACTATAAAAATGATGAGTCATTATTAGGACAAGGTACTTTTAGTTTTACAACCGATTATGAATACGTTGATAAATTAGTGCAACAGGGGAATACATATGAATATCGTTTAGCAGATGTAGATTATAATGACATTATTACATATCACGCAACGCGTGAAGTCACTGTAGATAGCAATCCATTAACAGCCACTGCTGATAATTTCACTGTCATGGCTTATCCGAATCCGTTTAATCCGAGCACGACAATTAGATATTCAATTCCAGATGTAGAGACGCATAGCAATGCGTCTGTACTGATTGCAATCTACGACATTACTGGCAAATTGATTACAACACTCATTAACAAAGAACAGCCCTCCGGTTGGCATGAAGTCCAATGGAATGGAACAAATCAGAACAGTAAAGAAGTTCCTGGAGGAGTTTATTTAAGTCGGGTTACTGTTGGTAATAAAGTTAAAACTAACAAATTAATTTTATTGAAGTAATTTTTTCTCAATATTAATACCCCCACTTATTTTCTCCCCCTAATTTAGGGTGAGAGCTATAGGGTGGGTATTCTTTATCTCAATCCTTCGGTTTTTTAGAGGATAATATTCTACTAGAAGACTGTAATTTATCCTGTTCTTCATCAGATAAACTTTCCCAGCCACAAATATTAGCCTTATCTAACAGTATATCCACTTCTTGCTGTAACTTCATTTTCTTCTGATTGTCTTTGCCTTTTTGCATACTCTTCATTTCTACAATCTTTTTCCTCAAATTAAACATTATGTTCCGCCAATGATCACTAAAGCGTAGATACAAATATCCAATTAGCATCCCGGAAAGATGTGTTAAGTGACTAATATTTGAACCGGTTCCCATAGATGAAAAAAAGGCAATCGTTCCAATAAAAATAACAAAATACTTAACCTTTACAGGAAATAGAAAATAAATATATACTGTTCTATTTGGAAACATTAGTCCATACGCCATCAAAATACCATAAACCGCACCACTCGCTCCAATTAAAATTGCATTTGATCCACCTATATTAAAAAGTAACCAAACCAATCCGGCGCCAATTCCTGTTACAAAATAATATTTAAGGAATTCATTTTTACCCCAAATCTTTTCCAATTCCGTACCAAACATCCATAATACGAACATATTTATTGCAACATGCCATACCCCACCATGCATAAACATATATGTGATAGGTTGCCATATCATTGGCCAAATTGTTTCTGTCGATAATCCAAAAATCCTTATCATATCTAATTGCGAAGCAGTAATTATCTGCAAGAGATACATGCCAACATTAATTATGACTAATATTTTTATTGCATTAGTAACCGTCCTTGGATTCCAAGTGAATTGTGTTTGGTGCGATTGAAATTGGTAGCGCATGTTAATTTTCGTACTTGAGTGTTTTTACTCGAAACCAATTTTTGAAATTTAATAAAAATGTAGGTTTACTTGGTGGACACTCCGGAACAAGCAATTGAGGCATTTTATAAATATTAACTTTAAGGTCATTTTCTTTTTTTAAATTATAGGCAGCATTAACAAAAAAGTCCCGTGGAACAACTCCTTTGACTTTTTTGAATCCATATTCTCTCAATCCGTTTCTTACAATACTTGTGCAACTCCTTTTAATGGCATGAAAATCAGGATAATTTTCCGGATCGTTCGGCTTGGGTGGCGTATTATGAATTATATCAAGTTTTTCTTTTAAAATTTTATATAATTTATCGGTTTCGATTCCTTCAATATGGATCACATGGATCCCCCGCATAAAATTTCTGCCGAATTTGTCAAAATAAGATTTTCCGTTAACTGATATTTCTTGTTTACCGTTATTTGGTGACGGAGCAAATTCGCCCAATGCAGGGCGATAAAAGTATTCTTCTTTTGTGATTACTTCATTTTCATTAATCTTTCTGGCAAAATTGAAGATTTTACCGTTAATGTTTATCGCTAAATGGCCCATAGTAGAATCAAAATATTTAACCAGTCGCTCGTTATAATAAATATGGACAAATGAGGTTTCAGGTGCCGGTTCATCCGGCCACATAATAATGATTGGCTTACCGTCTTCATAGTCAAGTTGTGCCAATCTTCTAGCATTTACTGAGGTATTTTTCCAATGTTTTATATAACCGTCCCATATTTTTTTATTTTCAAAGATTTTTTCTCCACTAGCAGTTTCTACATATGCGGTACTTCCCTTAACTCTTAAAATACCGGTATATGTCATATTGTCTATCATATTATTTGCTTTAATACTGAAAATGATTTCAAATTACCCAATCCTTCAAAATGGTAATTTATAAAAGCCGTTAAATATTCGCTTATCGCTTTGCGATCTTTGCCCGTAGCGGTTATGTTAGATATTGAATCAATTGTGTTGTTACTTAGGTCTTCCAAAATATTCCGGCTATTAGGTCCAATAAATGGATTCGGAAATTTTATGTTACCGTGTTCCAATTGGTGAAAGTCAGGTTTAAATCCTAATATTGTCAATAACTTTATTTGAAAATACCAAAAAATTAGATTTAGTCTTAAATCTGATGAATTAAATGCTTTCAATACTGCAACAAGTTCATCAAAAAGTTTCGGGTGTGGATCGTTTTCGGTATTCGTTTTTTCAGTCAGTTCAATAACAGCTAAACCGTATGCAATTTTCTTTAAATCCTGATTTAGATCAGACCAAATTTCAACAAATGTAGCTTTGGACACTGATTGCAAATTGCGCGTTTCGCGATAGTAATACACGATATCCAAATAGTTCATAGATTGAAAATAAGCTGCCATCGGTGACTTTTTGCGCCTTGCCCCTTTAACAATCACGCTGACCTTCCCATGATCTTTTGTATAACAACGAGCAATTATGCTCGTCTCACCATAGGGAAAACTTCTTAACACCACAGCCGATGTATTAATGATCATTTAGTTTGTTCTAATAAGCCTTCGCAAAAATGACTTCATGTTTAGCGGGTTTACCGGTATATATACATTTTAAATTTTTTGGGTTTTCGTCAAATGGAATCACTCGTGTGGTAGCTCCGGTTTCTTCTTTTATTTTCAATTCGGTTTCCGATGTGCCATCCCAACCGCAGCGAATAAACCCACCGTTATTTATAATCTTTTTGAATTCATCATAAGAATCGGTTTTAATTATATTAGCACGCAGGAATTCAGTCGCTTCAGCAAATAAGTTATCATGAATATCACTTAACATTTTATTTATTATCTCAGATATTTCGTCAATATTAATGCTGTTTTTTTCACCTGTGTCTCTGCGAACTAATACTACCTGATTATTTTCGACATCCCGCGGACCGATTTCCATCCTTATTGGCGCACCTTTCATTTCCCAATCATTAAATTTAAATCCAGGTGATTCCTCGCGCCAATCGACTTTGGTTCTTACTAAATTATTCTTTAATGTATCCAATATCGGATTTAAATATTTTACAATAACTTTTTTTTGTTCATCATTCCTAAAAATTGGTATAACTACAACCTGAAACGGAGCAACTTTTGGTGGTAAACGCAACCCTTTATCATCGCCATGCGCCATTATAACCGCTCCAATTATTCTTGTACTTACTCCCCAACTTGTGGCATAAACCATTTCTTCCTGATTATCTTTATTCTGAAAGGTAACGTTAAATGCTTTAGCAAAATTTTGTCCAAGATTGTGTGACGTTCCCGATTGTAAGGCTTTTTTATCTCGCATCATAGCTTCGATGCTATAGGTATGCTCAGCGCCGGCAAATTTTTCAATTTCTGTTTTTCTACCGATTAATACTGGTATTGCTAATATTTCTTCTGCTAAGCGACGGTAAATCTCGAGTATTTTTAGTGTTTCTTCTTCCGCTTCCTCAGCAGTAGCATGAGCAGTATGACCTTCTTGCCACAAAAATTCGGTAGTACGTAAAAATAATCGTGTGCGCATTTCCCATCGCACAACATTCGCCCATTGGTTTATTAATAATGGTAAATCTCGGTAAGACTGTATCCACTTCTTATACATTGCCCATATCACCGTTTCCGATGTTGGGCGAACAATAACTTCTTCTTCTAGTTTTGATTCAGGATCTACAATAATATCTCCATCAACTGATTTTAATCGCGTATGAGTAACTACTGCACACTCTTTTGCAAAACCCTCAACATGCTTTGCTTCTTGCGCAAAAAACGATTTAGGTATGAATAACGGGAAATAAGCGTTTGTATGACCCGATTCCTTTATCATGCCATCAAGAGCCTCTTTAATATTATCCCATAAGGCAAAGCCATATGGTTTAATTATCATTGTTCCTTTTACAGGGCCATGTTCTGCTAAATCTGCTTTTTTAACTACATCGTTATACCAAGCGGAAAAGTTTTTACTTTGTGGTGTAACACCTTTCGACATTATTATGTATCCTTAATTAAAATTGTCTTAAAATTAGCGGGGTTAATTTGGCTAAACAAAGAAATTGTTGTAATTAATTACCTGATTAAAAACATATGAACCTTGAAGACATTGGTTATAATAGTATTGTAAACAAATATGTAGAAGATATTGGATTAGACAAATCTAATATTGGACGTGTGGTTGTTGTATTTAAAGATCGCTATATTATTAGAACTGATTCCGGTGAACTAAAGGCCACTGTTACCGGTAATTTTCAATATTCTATAGAGAACAAATCAGAATTACCCGTAATCGGAGACTGGGTTCATTTACACAAATCCGATAATAACAGGGCCCTCATTACACAAGTACTGTCAAGAAATAATTACTTAGAAAGGCGTACTGTCGGAAAAAGCATTAATAAACAAGTAATCGCGGCTAATATAGATTTCGGATTTATTGTAGAAGCAATAACAGAAAATTTCAATTTAAATCGTGTTGAGCGATATTTAGCAATTTGTAATTCTGCGAATGTTAAGCCTATCATTTTATTGACGAAAATTGACCTTATTTCTGAACATGATTTAAAGAGCACAATTAATACGGTTGACAAAAGGCTTGATAAGGTACCCATCTTTGCCATCAGTAATTTGACTAACGCAGGGATTGATGAATTCAAATCATCTATGATAAAAGGTAAAACGTACTGTTTGTTAGGATTGTCGGGAGTTGGAAAATCTACTATAATAAACACTTTAGTTGCAAAAAATATGATAAAAACTAAAGCTATTAGTAAAAGTACGAATAAAGGAGTACATACTACTAGTCATCGGCAACTATTTCTTTTAAATAATGGCAGTATCATCATTGACAATCCGGGCATGAGAGAAGTTGGAATTACTGAATCCACAGATGGTATTGAAATTACTTTCGATATAATTTTTGAACTCGCTGAAGGTTGTAAATTTTCCAATTGTACACATACGCATGAAAAGGATTGCGCAGTATTAAATGCCGTTGAAAAGGGAAATCTTGATAAATCTACTTATGACAATTTTGTTAAAATGAAAAAGGAACAGTTTCATTTTCAAGCTACTCTTGTTGAAAAAAGAAGAAAAGATAAGACTTTTGGCAAAATGGTTAAAAACTTCAAGGAAAATAAAAATTTAGAGAAATAATAAAATGCTAAGTAATTCAGAGACCAAGTTTATTAAATCATTAGCGTTTAAAAAGTATCGCAAGATTCATAAATCATTTATAATTGAAGGTGAACGACTAATTGCCGATGCCATACTATCCAAAGTTATAATTACACAAGTATACATAACTGATCAATTTATAGCAAAGCCTCAACATGATTCCCTAATGGATTTAATTGCAGAAAAAGCTATAATAACTAATTCTATTAATATAACGGAAATGAAAAGTATTTGTGATACCGTATCGCCATCCGGCATACTTGCAATGTGCAAACTATCTGATTCACATAACATAGATATTAGCAAGTCTGAAAATTGGTTATATCTTGATGAAATACAAGATCCCGGCAATCTTGGTACATTATTAAGAAGCGCAGATTGGTTTGGAATAAAGAATGTCGCTTTATCTAAGAACTGTATTGATATTTATAATCCTAAAGTACTCCGCGGCGGGATGGGAGTACATTTTAGGTTATCCATCCATGAAAATATTTTACTTAACGCATTTGAAGATAGTCAGCACACAATAATCGGTGCATTCCAAAAAGGTAATAATATCTACAATGTTAATATAAAAAAGGTCACTCCCTGGGTATTAGTAATAGGTAATGAAGCACACGGAATTAACAAAAACAATATTAATTATATAAATTTAAAAGTAACAATTCCAAAAATTGGTTCAGGTGAATCGCTTAACGCTGCAGTTGCCGGCAGTATTTTTCTTTTCCACTTAACCAGTCCGATTTAGTGCTCTTAATACTATTTTTATAACTGTGTAATTTCCAACGATTATAACAAATAAATAATCACTGATTTGAACCAAAAAAATATCATTAGAATTACCTTCGGCCTTGTTGTAATCTCGCTACTTTTTACGCTAATAATTGGTGCAGGATTAGTGGTATCACTTAAAGTACTACTACCAAACCTTAACTCTACTAATATATCATTAATAGCCATGTTAATCAGTACCCTGCTTCTCTGTGTGCCAGTTATTATCTATTTACGTTTTACTGGTTTATCAATCCGTAAGCGGTTACGCTTCAATAGTATTTCTATAAAAACACTTTTATCTATAATATTAATTTCGGTTGGCTTTATTGTAATAGTAGATGAGTTAGATCGAATAGTATATAAAATGTTTGGACAACCTGATTTTTTACAAGAGCTTGTCGAGCAATTACAAATTACATCAATTAGAAACGGTATCTTTATCGTTTTTACAACGGTAATCGCAGCTCCTTTAGTTGAAGAAATGCTATTCCGTGGCTATCTGCAAAAAGTGTTGGAAGAATCTTGGAAAGACATTACAAAAGCAATTTTAGTTACTAGTTTATTTTTCGCATTAGTTCACTTAAATCCATATTGGATTGTACAGATATACCTATTGGGATTAGTCTTGGGATACCTCGCGTGGCATACTAATTCCATAATTCCAGGTATAATTCTACATGGACTTAATAACGCTTTTGCAGTAGCTTTAAATAATGCCGAAGATGTTTTTAATCGATATTACAATTGGTATGAACACGTAAATCCTTTGTGGATTTTTATTGCAATTGTTCTCATCATTTTAGGATTTAAGATGCTGAACAAAGATTTGGAGAATCAATCATGAAAAAAGAAATGTTTGGTCATGAAATATCACTGCTGCGCGATACTTTTCGCCGCTTAATAAATCGCAAAGCGAATACTAATCTCGTTAAACTAATTGAAAAAACGCATTCTGCCGACTTAGCTGTGATTTACCGCTTTTTTACCGACAATGAGCAGGATTACTTATTTAATTTGATGACAGATAACGAATACACAGCAGAATTTTTAAGCGAATTAGATGATTCAATCTTGGAAGATTTATTAGAAGATGTCGCTCCTGAGCAAATTGTACCAATAATTCGCATTGCTAGCTCGGACGATCAGACAACCATTTTAAATGCTCTTCCTGAAGAAAAATCTAAAACAATTATTGATTCTCTGCATACTGATGAACAACAAGAAATTGAAGAGATGCTCGCATATCCAGAAGACAGTGCGGGTAGTATGATGTCCACCGGCGTTTTTACTCTAAATGAAGGACTAACCGCCGGTGAAGCAATCAATGATTTGCAAAATCAGGAAGCTGCGGAAATGGTTTTTTATCTATATGTTACAGACGATGATAATCATCTTGCAGGAGTAATATCTTTACGGGATTTGGTAACTACACCATCATCTACAAAATTGAAAGATATAATGACCCGAAATGTCCAATACGTCCGGGCAGAAACAGATCAGGAGGAAGTTGCCAAAATTGTATCGCACTATAATTTACTTGCTGTGCCTGTTGTTGATAGCAACGATGAAATATTAGGTATCGTTACCGTAGATGATGTTGTGGATGTTATCCGTGAAGAAGCAACAGAAGACTTTTTACAGATGGCTGGAGCCGGTAAAGACCGAGAAATATTACTAAAATCTTCATGGGATAATGCAAGGTCACGCTTGCCATGGCTTTTCGCAAGTTGGATTGGGGGTGTGGTTGCAATATCGATCATTGGATATTTTGAAAATATGTTACAAAGTATTGTTGTGCTGGCGGCTTTTATACCAGTTATTATTGGCATGGGAGGTAATATCGGTACGCAATCCTCTACAATCATCGTTCGTGGTATTGCTACGGGTAGAATCGACTTCGGCAATGATCTTAAATTAATACTTAAGGAATTGAGCGTCGGTTTAATTTTAGGCGGACTTTATGGTCTATTACTTGGCACATTAGCATTTTTCTTTTTTAAAGATGCACCGGTCACATTCGGTTTAGTCGTTGGCTTAAGCATATGTTCTTCTATGATAATTGCGACTTCCATTGGTACAATGGTTCCACTATTACTAAGAAAATTAGATGTTGATCCCGCAATAGCAACTGGTCCTTTTGTTACAACAACAATTGATATCCTAGGAGTTGGAATATATTTCTTAATTGCCTCTGCATTACTATTTTAATGACATTGATCGGTTCCATTTCCATGGGTGTATTTATTTTATATGCCGCCTTTATGCTATATTTTTTATCAGGTTTATTCCGCCTAAAAAAAAACCAAAATATACAAAACCCAAAAGAACTTACTGTTTCAGTAATTCTAGCAGTTAGAAACGAGGAAGGAAATATTCAAGACTTACTTGAAGATTTAAGTCGTCAAACCTATCCTCATGAAAAGTTACAGGTAATAATTGCCGATGACAGATCAACAGATAATACTTGGGCGATTATAAGTGATTATGTTAAGAAGGATGATACTTTTTATGGCATTAAGATTTCCAAACGATCAAAAACAATGACTCCAAAAAAACATGCACTTACTAAAGCAATCGAGAAATCAAATGGTGAAATTATAATTTCCACCGATGCTGATTGTCACGTGCCGAATACTTGGGTTGAAAGCATTGTTAATACATTTGACAAAGAAACCGGAATTGTTGTAGGATACTCTAAAATTGATGCCGCATCAAAGCGCTTTTTCGATCATTATCAATCAATAGATTTCTTAGCACTGATGTCCGCCAATGCCGGCACACTTGGCTGGGGAAATGCCTGGACAGGTTCTGGTCAGAACATCGCTTACCGGCGTTCGGATTTCAATAAAATTAATGGTTT
>JAUWFQ010000146.1 GCA_030606865.1 bacterium | reverse complement strand
ATGGCGTTTAAGTTTACTAAAAATTAGTAACTGAACTAAATATAAGGATTGGTAAATTTCCCGCCATTATACTAAAAATGAGAACGAATAGATGTCTTATATTGAAAACAAAGAAATATTATTAGTTGATCCGAAAAAATTTGGTTTATCACCGCGTGTGACGATTGGACAACTTTCTGAAAACCATTTTGTCATAATAAAAGACCGTAAAAGCAGAATTATCATGAAAGACGGAAGACAAGTTTTTGAACAGATTCAGCTAATAAAAAATTACACACTAAATTCAAAAATCAGTTTGGTAACAAACGCATCTGTCTGTGGCAAAACAACCGCTTTTTTAAAGGAAAAGGGAATAGAAATTTTATCTTTAAAAAAACATAGTTAGATGCGATCAGCAAAAGAAATAATATTTAATAGAAATAAGAACATTGCCAGCCGCGTAATTGGACTTGGCTTACCGGTTATAATAAGTAATCTTAGTCGCTCAATGATGAGCTTGGCAGATATGGCAATGGTTGGCAGGCTTGGGGCATCGGCGCTGGCAGCGACCGGTATGGGGTCTATGCTGATGTGGATAATTCTCAGTTTTGGTATTGCCTTGCGGACGGCAACGCAGACTGTTTCATCGCGGAGATTGGGCCAAAAAATCTATCCGGAATGCGGAACAGCGCTACACAACGGACATATTTTAGGAGCGGTGTTGGGAATTCCAATAGCATTATTAGGTTACCGGTTTGCCGATAAAATAATTCCACTATTTTTAGACGATCCTGCGGTGGTTAAACTTTGCATAGAATATTCTTCGGTTGTATTTCTCGGGACAATTTTTACTATCATTGGCTTTGTGTTTCAGGGTTTTTTTACAGGTATTGAGCGGACTAAAATCCATATGAACGTAACGGTTTTTGCCAATATTGTGAATGTATATCTAAACGCAGGGCTGATTTATGGGCGAGAAGGGATTTTGGAAATACTTAGTTCTGTTAAAGGTTTCGATTTATCTTGGCTCGGATATTTGTGGTCATGGTTTCCATTCCCGGAGATGGGCGTAAAAGGTGCAGGACTGGCTACGCTTTTAGCGTCGCTCTGGATGGCAATTCATTATTGTCTATACTTATTTGCGCCGTCGATTCGTAAAAAATATGGCGTGTTTTCATTCCGCTTAAATAAAGCGATGATGAAGAGACAGTTATTGTTAGCCCTTCCGCAAGGATCACAGGAGATGTTAGTTGTTTTGGGATTTGTTGTTTTCTATAAAATTGTTGGCATGATTGGCACAGTAGAATTAGCAGCCACGGAAGTTGTGTTCACAATTCTTCATACATCTTTCTTGCCTGCCGCCGGAATAGGACAAGCTTGTGCAACGTTGGTTGGTAAATATCTTGGCGAGAAAGATACTGTTAAAGCTGAAACCAGTATAATTGAAAGCATTCGCTGGTCTTTGATAATTATGGGTTCCGTTGGAGCAATCTTTATAGCCTTTCCACATTATATATTGCCGGTGTTTTCAAATGACCCCGAAGTAATAAGAATCGGCACAATAGCGCTAAGATTGGCAGGCTTTATTCAAATTGCCGATGCCGTTGGAATGACGCTGTGGTTTGCCCTTTCAGGCGCAGGGAACACCTTTTTCCCCGCACTAACAGAGGCGTTGGTCGTGTGGTTGGTATTTTTACCGTTTAGCTATATAACAGGAATTTATCTTGGCTGGGGTTATATTGGACCATGGATTGGCGTGGGAATACACCAAATGTTATTTGCTGTAATTTTATCATGGAAAACGCTTAATGGTGATTGGAAAGAAATTGAAGTGTAAGAATTGATGAATCAGTAGAGACGTAACATGTTACGTCTTGATGCAGAACACACCCCTCCGACATGTTGGAGCCCTTCTCAATAGGGCATTTTATGGATTCTTCGTTTCCGCAAAACGGGGGATTATAGGGAATAATATAATCATTTATTGTTGCATCCTGAAAAACCATACCAATTCACGAAGAACTTACTTCCCTAATTTTCCAAGATTCCCTGTTCCTGGATTTTTTTGACTAATTTGTCATTGTTGGGCAATAATCCTGCCGGAATTAAGCGTGGTATCAAATCCCGCAGATCCGGTGCTTTTTCAAAAACTTCTTTAAATATTGGTAGTGCTTCATCAACCCTATCTACGCTTGCTAAACTAACCGCCGTCCAAAATGGCAATTCGGGATTTTCAGGATAATATTCAGCTGCTAAATCGTACTCTTTGAGGGCCTTATCAATTTCTCCGGTTTCAATATACAAATCACCTTGATTGGCATGTTGATAAGCTCTGCTTACTCGAACTAATCTTTTCATCTCCTTAATTGGCTCAGGATGATCTTCGATGCGTAAGTCGAACAATTTATCTTTCCAATCAATTCCTGTTGGATCACCTGTTGTAACCACAATTGCAGCCGATTGTTTTCCACGAATATCGCCGCCTTCTTTTTGCGCCGCTTCTAAGGCTGCCATTAATTTGTCAACCAATTCACCGCGTGTAATCTCATAAGCTCTTACCATCGCTGTCGGCACAGTTGCCAATGCCATTAGATTTGCTTGTACGGTATAATTTTTCCCGACAATATGTCCTGCAAACTGAATACAATTTTCTCCGGTAAAAGCCGATGTGTTACCTTTTGCATCAACCATGCCAACTTGCCGTACAGCACTGTTTTCATCTTCTTCTACAAGAATTTTTAATGCATCTTCTGCGGAAAAGCCTTTTCCCATTAACTTTAATCCGTTTGGACCATATTCAACTTTTACAAAGGATTGTGTCGCAACAGCGCCCACACCTGCTTTTATCCATGGCACTAATGAACCCACAGAAAACCAATGGCTTTGTACTGCTACGCCAAGTTGTCCTGTTTCCTCATCGAAAGCAACTATCGAATATGTAGAAACGGGGATTGACTGGTATTCTTGAGATATTATAAAATTCTGGAGTAATAATATTAAAACAACAACGCTTGTAAACTTTTTCATAACTTCCTCTTTAGATTAATTGAATTCTTCCTAGTTGGACAGTATTCTAGCTAATTTAATTATTAATTTAATTGTAAAAACAAGGAAGCAACCAATGTTTTCAAAACAATTTCAACATTACTTCACTACAATATTTATATTTATTACTACATTATTTTTCTTAGCTTGCAATTCAATTTCCAAAGAGACAGCAGGCAATGAACCAGAAAATTATCTTATACTAATATCGTTTGATGGTTTCCGGTGGGATTATATGGATAAAACAGATACGCCTAATCTTGACCGACTTGTAGCAAGCGGCGTAAAGGCCGATGCGTTAATTTCGTCTTTTCCATCCAAAACATTTCCAAACCATTATTCTATCGTTACAGGACTTTATCCTGAGAACCACGGTATTGTAGCTAATACAATGTATGATCCTGTTTTTGATGCAACGTTCAGTCTTGGCAACAGAGATGAAGTACAAAACGGAAGGTGGTGGGGCGGTGAACCGATTTGGGTTACAGCAGAAAAACAAGGACTAAAGACTTTATGTAATTTTTGGCCCGGTTCGGAAGCCGAAATAAAAGGCGTTAGACCGACTTATTGGGTGACATATGACGGTAATGTTCCAAATGAAGAACGTGTTGAAAAAGTATTCCAATATCTCGATAAACCAGCAAATCAGCGTCCATCATTTTATACAATTTATTTTAGCGATCCCGATGATTACGGTCATCTTGTCGGTCCCGATTCATCATCGATTAACGTCGCAATACAAGAATGTGATGCTCGTATTGGACAATTGATTGACGGACTAGAACAACGCAATTTATTCGACAAAGTAAATATAATGATACTATCTGATCATGGTATGGCACAATTAAGTCAAGACCGATTAATATTTCTTGATGATTATCTGGATCCAACAAATTTAAAAATACCTAACTTGTCACCGATAATGGATATTTGGTGTGATGAATCAGAAGTTGACTCGATTTTCAATTTAATTAATGGTAAGCACCCCCATTTATCCGTTTACAAAAAGCAGGATATATCTGAGCGATTACACTATTCCAACCATAGAAGAATTGCACCAATTATTGGCATTATGGATAATGGATGGAGCCTGACAAGCCATGATTATTATGCATCTCACCAATCTTACTATAGTGGCGGAACACATGGTTATGATCCTGAGCATCCTGATATGCATGCATTTTTCTTAGCTTACGGACCGGCATTCAAATCCGGAATAACAGTTCCAGCTTTTGAAAATATTCAGCTTTACAAC
>JAUWFQ010000094.1 GCA_030606865.1 bacterium | reverse complement strand
ACTAATAAGTAAAAAAGATAACTGATACTAATAAAACAATGTATGATATATTTGGTGATGGTATGAGGATTTTTCTTGATTACATAGCAAGGCAAGAAAAAAAAGACAAAGATTATTTACCACATCCAATAATTCGCGCATTTGAAGCTGCCCTTTCTAATATTGATAAAATAAAAGTAAACGAAACTACTGTGGGTGTATCTCATAACAGAAAGGAAGATTATATCCATGAACCATATGCGGTTGTTTTAAAAAAGGTTGAAAATGGTATTGAAGTGCAAGAAATTAGAAATTTGCAAGTTGATAAGTCATTACCTTTAGATATTTTAATAATCATTTTTAGAATTCAAATAAAATTAGATAAAATTGAAGGAGATACTGTTTCACCTAAACAATTGACAGAAACTCTAAATTCTGTAATACCAGGTAATGTATTTTACTATTTGGGTGATGAATGGAAATTGGCTAGAGATGAATTTAAGAAATTGTTAGAAGCAGGAAAAATTCAACTACCTTTTGGCTCAAAATTAGCTAAAGGTTTCGAGAAATTTGATAACAAAACTCCTTGGGAAGATTATCCTAATCATTTACGTCAATTGATTGGGACATCTATTTGTAGTATTAATAATCTACCTCATGGTACAGTTGTTATTACTTCTCCTGTAGATTCTGAAATTGAGAAACATAATGTATTTTTTACAGCAATTGAGACAACAATTGGCAGATCCTCAGAATTCATACAGAAATAAAAAGGAAATAAGGCAAAATCATGAACATAATCCAATTCCTGCAATCATTTCAATCAGATGAACTTACAAGCTTTTTTAAGTTCTTTACCTTTTTCGGAGAAAAAGAATTTTATATAATGGTTTTGCCCTTGTTCTTTTGGTTATGGGATAAAGAAAAAGCAGTAAAACTGCTGTTCATTTTACTGCCTTCCTTGTTAATAAATTTTTGGCTAAAGGAGATATTCCACACCGCAAGACCGCTAGGCGTTGCCTTAATTGAGCAGAGCGGGTTTGCCTTTCCAAGCGGTCACGCGCAGGGCTCCACAACCTTATGGCTGATGCTTGAACTGCTCATACGCAAAAAGTGGCTAAATTATTTAGCAGTCATAATGGTTCTTTTGGTTTCGGTATCCCGATTATACCTCGGCGTGCATTATCCCGTTGATATATTTGGCGGAATACTGATTGGCTTGGTACTGGTGCTTGTTTACGATAAATATATTTATAATAATGTTACAGAATTTCTTTCCGCAAAAACTGCGATGGGGAAGGCGGCTCTGCTTACGATAATAATTTTGTTCTTCACGATATTATATCCCGTCGATGATGCGATAACGATACTTGCCGTTCTATGGGGCTTTAGTATAATTCTCATATTTTTTGACGTACTAAAAAGCACACTTCCGCAAGGCATCCTTTGGAAATTGCTGATACTGATCGTGGGAATTGTGGGCGTTTTACTAATTTGGAAAGGATTGAAAACCATCCTGCCGGTTATGGAACTCACAAGATTTTTACGTTATGCTTTACTTGGCGCTTGGATTGCCATTCTTCCGTTTTTCATCAAACAACGGTAAGTTGTCATTCCGCACTTGATGCGGAATCCATTTTTGTTATATAGATTCCCGATTAAATCGGGAATGACAAATAGGGCCGTCATGCATACAGGTGGGTATCCAATATTAATACCAATTCTTTGCTAAATCTTTCCAGTCAGGATTATCTTTTTCAATTAACTCGATTTTCCAAGCCCTATTCCATTTTTTTAATCGTTTCTCATATTCTAAAGCATCATTAATATCATTTGTTTCTTCAAAATACACGAGCATATGAACTTTGTATTTTGATGTAAATCCTTTTACAATATCATTTTTATGCTCATAAACACGACGTTCTAATTTATTGGTAACGCCTGTATACAAAGTGCCGTTTCGTTTACTTGCCATTATATAAACATAATATTCTTTTGACATTATGTTTATAATTTAACAAGAATGTTGTGCAAAATTGTATGTCATTCTGAACGGAGTGCCCAACTTCACTAAAGTTACGATGGGTAAAAAGAATCCATCGTGGCGATATTGAGAAAAGATTATGGATCCTGCAGTCGCGTTGCTCCTTCGAGGATAACAAAAAGGATTATCATACAAGCATAGATGGGTATCCATCGTTAATGATAAACTAGTAAAGACGTTGCGCCGATAAATCGGGATTTTCAACATGCAACGTCTCTACGTATAAAATATCCTTAAAATTGATTGTTAGCGGCAGTCTCCTGTTGCAGAACGAACACATCTGTTATTACCCTCATTCGTTTCGGGAATACGATTGTCCCAATCAACAATAATAGTATAAGACGATCCTATTGGCACGCCCACGGCACTCCACGAAGCTACATCGGTTTGTGGCGGTAAATTGCTAAAAGGCACTAAAACACCAACATCATCTTCGTCATCAGAACTGATGTACACATAAAAACTTTGTGAAACCCTTGCAGTGCACAGATTCTTGATAGTTGGTCTAACCCATGTCCCTCTTTCTGTGGTAAATATTTCCACATGTGATACAACTAGATCAACGTTAGGTACACGTGTGCTTTCGCCTGTTTCAGGATCAAATTCCAAATCTCCACAATTTCTTGGAACTGCTTCACGTCTTTCTAAAATAGATTCTGCAACATGGTCTGCAACCCTCAAAGTGACATCTTCTTCGGGATCTGGACCGGGACCTTTTTGTTCGGTCTTTCTGCATCCAATGAATGCAAAAAGGAGTAATAAACTAATGGAATAAGTGACAAAACGCATGATTCCTCCCATTTAATTATTATAATATATTAATGAATTGAATAGAAATAATTCTACTATTTTTTCATAAAAATGTTGCGTAATTATTCTTTTCAACCAATTACTCAAGTCCTGTAATATATACTCTTAATTATTGATATTCTGTGAGTAATATTACAATAGTAGTCATTTTTATAATCCTTATTGCAGGATTTATTTGGTTCAACGAGAACCGTTTAAAATGGCGTAGATGGAAAAACCCGAGTAAAACATTCCTAACCGATTGGCGCAAGATACTAATTACAAAAGTATCCTATTATAATAATCTAACCGCAGAAGAAAGACCGCGTTTTGAATATAAAATTCAGGAGTTTTTACAAAATGTGCGTATTACCGGTATCAGTACAGATATTAACGAAACCGATAGACTACTTTTAGCCGCAAGTGCAATAATTCCGATCTTTGCATTTCCCGCTTGGCAATATGTAAACCTGAAGGAAGTATTACTTTACCCAACTCATTTTGATAGTGATTTTAAAACGGAAGGTGGTGAAAGACGAATCCTAGGAATGGTTGGCACAGGTTACATGGATGGTAAGATGATTTTATCCAAGCGCGCCTTACGTCATGGATTTTCCAATGAATCCGATAAGAAGAATACTGCTATCCATGAATTTGTTCATTTAATTGATAAAGCCGATGGGAGCATTGATGGAATTCCATCAACTTTGCTGGAAAAACAATACACAATTCCTTGGATTGATCTGATTAAGCAAAAAATAGATGAGATATATGAGGGAAAATCCGATATCAATCCGTATGGAGCGACAAATAAATCGGAATTCTTTGCGGTAATCAGCGAATATTTCTTTGAAAGACCAAAATTATTAAAAGCCAAACATCCAAAACTTTATGATTTACTTGAAGAAATATTTAATCAAACTATGACTTCCAAAGTATTAAAGAAGAAATCCAAGAATATCGGCAGAAACGATCCTTGCCCATGTGGCAGTGGAGAAAAATTCAAAAGATGTTGCGGTAAAGAGCATTATAAATAATGAAAAACCTACGAAAACATGGAAATCCACCGTTTATGGTAGCTGTGATCCACGGCGGTCCGGGCGCTGCCGGTGAAACTGCACCGGTTGCACGTACACTTTCAAATAATTATGGTGTTTTGGAGCCATTACAAACTGTTGACTCATTAGAAGGACAAATCGCTGAATTGAAATCGGTTTTGGAAGTCAATGCAAACCTACCAATTATATTGATCGGTTTTTCCTGGGGTGCGTGGTTGAGTTACATCTTCACAGCGAGATACCCTGATTTAGTAAAGAAATTAATTCTTGTAAGTAGCGGACCTTTTGAGGAGAAATATGTTGCGGGAATTAATGAAATCAGAATGAGCCGTTTATCGGAGGAAGAAAAAACTGAAGTTATTTCACTATATCGAAAATTTAATGATTCAAGAATCAAAGCAAAAGATGAAGTATTCCAACGCTTTGGAGAATTGTTTTCTAAAGCTGATGCCTACGATCCAATTGATGATGATTCCGATAAAATTATTTACGATTTTAATATCTTTCAGAACGTTTGGAAAGATGCAGTAAAAGTTCGTAAAAACGGTTCACTAGTGGAATTTGGTGATAAGATAGCATGTCTCGTAGTTGCCATACACGGTGATTATGATCCACATCCGGCCGAGGGTGTGAAGGAACCGTTATCTAAAATATTAAAGGATTTTCGATTTATTTTAATTGAAAATTGTGGTCATAAGCCATGGATTGAAAAACAAGCAAAAGATAAATTTTACAAAATTCTTAAAATGGAAATTATTCAGTAAGTTTTATTATCAAATATTAAATATTAAGGAGTTGAAAATTGGAGAATGGAAGAATTGCAGTCCCCTCGAATGGAACCGGAGGATTGAATAGTACAAGGTCAGGTCATTTTGGTCATTGTGATGTATTTACCTTAATTGATGTTGAAAATGGTAATATCAAAAATGAATCTAAAGTATCAAATCAGGAACATGAACACGGTGGATGTATGGTACCGGTAAATTTACTTGCCAATCAAAATGTTGATGCTATAGTAGTTGGCGGAATTGGAAGACGTCCCCTTGAAGGGTTTGCCCAAGTTGGCATTGATGTATATTTTGACTCCGTCAATCCTCATGTTAAAACTGTTGTAGAACATTTAATTGCTGATAAGTTGGAAAAAATCTCTCCTGATCAAGCCTGTGACGGCGGGGGAGATTGTCATTAAAAGTGTCCTATGGATACTTGATTAAATACTGAGGAAATATAAAAATGGCTATTAGCGCTTAAAGCGCTGACAGCCATTTTACTTAATCAATTAAATAAATTAAAAATAAATACTTGTGAAAACCGAAAATAGTAATAAACACAATCCTTATGTACCGGCTACTGAGAGTCCGTTAGAATTCACATTAAAAGCAGTAATTATGGGTATAATATTCGGAATATTATTTGGTGCTGCAAATGCCTACCTCGGGTTACGTGCCGGATTAACGATCTCAACATCAATTCCTGTTGCGGTGATGACAGTAGCTGCATTTAGAGCGCTAAAAACAATCGGTAAAGATGGTACCATCTTGGAAGCAAATATGTCACAAACCGTTGGTTCTGCATCAAGTTCGCTTGCGAGCGGTGTGATCTTCACGTTACCTGCTCTATTCCTTTGGGGATTTGATCCATCACTGATCCAAATGACGCTTTTAGCGATGTTTGGCGGAATGTTAGGTATTTTGTTTATGATTCCGTTAAGGAATTTTCTAATCGAACGGGAACACGGAAAATTGCCATATCCTGAAGGCACCGCCTGTGCCCAAGTACTCATCGCCAGCGAAGTTGGCGGAAGCCGTGCTAAGAATGTTTTTATCGGTCTTGGAGCGGGAGCATTTTTCAAATTTATATTTAGTTGGCTAAAGTTATTCCCAAGTGATATTCATTTTAAAATACCATTCTTAAGAAAAGGTGAGTTAGCAGTAGATATGTCCGCTGCCTTATTTGGTGTAGGTTATATTTTGGGACCTCGAATATCAACTATAATGGTTGGGGGAAGTCTACTATCATGGGTGATTATTATTCCGGTTATTGCTTATTGGGGTGCGGGACAAACAGTTCCATTATATCCCGAAACATCATTACTAATAAATGATATGAGCGCAAGTTTAATTTGGACGCGCTATGTGCGATACATTGGTGCAGGTGCTGTTGCAGCAGGAGGGATCATCACGCTTATAAAAAGTATCCCAACTATGATAGAAAGCTTTAGCATTGGAGCTAAACAGTTTAAAGATAGATTGAATAAAACGTCCATTAAAATTCCACGAACCGCACAAGATTTACCGCTTCATTATGTTTTGATAGGAGTAATATTTGTTGCAATTGGAATGGCAGTTGTTCCTTATGTTTTTGGACCGATCTCAGGAGTTTTGATGAAATCAATCGGTTCACTTCTTATTGTTATATTTGCCTTCTTCTTTGTTACTGTATCGTCAAGAATAGTTGGACTTGTGGGAGTTACATCAAATCCCACATCAGGTATGACAATTGCCACATTATTAGGCACAAGTGCCATTTTCCTTGCCTTAGGGTGGACGGGAGACATTGGTAAAACTGCCGCGATAACAGTTGGTTGTGTAGTCGCTATTGCGGCATCAATTGCCGGTGATACATCGCAAGATTTGAAAACCGGATTTTTACTTGGTGCCACACCTAAGAAACAGCAGATCGGTGAATTGTTAGGAGCATTTACATCAGCGACTTTTGTGTGTTTATCAGTGATTCTTTTGAATAAAGCATACGGTTTTGGTACAGCTGAGTTACCAGCGCCACAGGCAACTTTGATGAAGATAGTTATTGAAGGTGTACTCGAGAATGCCTTACCATGGGGTTTGGTTGGAATTGGAGTTGTAATAGCTATCGTAGCTGAATTTTTTAGGATTCCAAGCCTACCATTTGCTGTGGGAGTATATCTACCGGTTGCAACCATGATGACCGTATTTTTAGGCGGATTGTTAAGACATATCATGGAAAGAACATCAAAATCCGAAGAGGAAAAGGAGCGGAGACGCGAAAACGGTATTTTATTAGGTTCAGGATTTGTTGGCGGTGAGGGATTATTAGGAGTTGCGATAGCAGGAGTTGCGTTCTATTACGGACGTGCACCACGCGGAATTGGCGAAGAATGGGCAGGTTCTTTTGCTCCATTATTAGGATTGGCAGCATTTGGGTTGTTAGCATTTATTTTTGTAAGAAGGATAATTTCCACAAAATAGATTTATGATGGATGATAATTCCATTAGAGCAATGTAAAACTAAAACCTTGCGAAGGTTTCCATCTGCGCTACTGTCTACGCCAAGGCTTCGTCAGTTAAAAAAGCTACGATGGACAAGTAGAACCTTCGCAAGGTTGTAATGTAGATGAATAAAACTATTACAAGAGCAATCATACATTTAGATTTAGATGCCTTTTTCTGCTCGGTAGAAGTACTAAAAAATCCTAAACTTAGCGGTAAACCGATTGTCGTAGGTGGGCAGCCTGAGCAGCGTGGCGTAGTTGCTGCTGCTTCGTATCCTGCGCGTAAATTCGGTATTCATTCCGCAATGCCAATGAACCGCGCCAAGCAATTATGTAAAGGACTCATTATTCTGTCGCCAAATTTTAAGTCATATAAAACATATTCAATGATCGTGATGAAAATATTAGAGCAGGAGACGGATCTGATTGAACAAATCAGCGTTGATGAGGCATTTATGGATGTAACATCCCGCATTACCGATTGGAACGAGGCGGTAGATATGGCAAAGAATTTGCAGAATAAATTATCTGTAAATATTGGTTTGTCATCGTCAATAGGTGTAGCAACAAATAAAATGATAG
>JAUWFQ010000157.1 GCA_030606865.1 bacterium | reverse complement strand
CCAATCTTGACTTTTTTGATATCCTTTCTTTGCTAAACTAATCGTAATACCATTATCAGTCCATAATTTAAAAATAGTATCGGCAATTTCTTTGTCAGAACTAGGATTAAACAATAATCCTGCACCACTGACTTGTTCGGGCATTCCATATATATTTGATACAGCCACAGGGCAACCGCATGTAAACGCTTCCAATGGAGGTATATTAGTTGGTCCAAAAAATGTAGGCATTATTAAAGCGCGTGCGTTTGTATAGAGTTCTCTCATCCGTTCATCCGGAACTTGATCGAGAAATATAAACACTTCTTGTAAACCTAGTTTTTTGATCAATTCTATCAAAGAGTCATATCCATTATTGGGTGAACCCACGAAGACCATTTTCAGGTCAGGTAATCTCGCTATTAAGAGCGAAATGGCTCGCACGAGAGCTTTATGATTTTTATGCTCCCAAAATTGAGCCGGATAAAATAAATATTTAGGTGGAAGATTAAAATTTAATTGAATACTTTTTGTTGTTTTGTAAATATATTTAGGAGCAATGAAAGGTAGAATATGCACATTGGAACTTGGTACATGATATGATTCGATTAATTGTTGTTTCCCAATTTTAGAATCAACAAGAACACCTTTTGCTTTCTTACACATTAAAGAGTAATGCTTTTCTCTAGAATTGTATTCTTTTTGGGAACCGGCTTCAGTGAATTGCCTCTCATAACGATGCATTAAATCATGTGTTGTGCCCAACGAGGGAACAGGGAGACTATACGACCAAATATCTTGAGAGGGGAAAACCCACAAATCACATTTTTGATTAACAAATGATTTTGAAAATATATCAAAGTATTTACCGGTATTCCTCCATAACCAAAGAGGCATGCGTATTTGAAACCATAATCGACTAAATATAGTTCGTTTGATTTCGACAGCGGATATATTTTCTTTCTGTAAATAAGATTTCCAAAGATCAGATGAATATGCTATTACTGTTCTGACCTTATCTGTAGGAAAAGAACGGAATGCTTCAAGTATTGAAAGATTATATTGAAAAGTACCGCCGGTAATAACTGAATCAAGATATAATCCAAATTTTTTCATTTTCTTTTACAGATAAATGTTACATACCAACTGTCAAAACCGGGTTCGTTTCCGGTCAACCATGCTTCTGAGTGTAGAAGTTTTAAGTTGTTCATTTTTAATAATAATTCTATTTCTGGATTAAACAGGTAACGCATTACATGAATTTCTTTGATATCCTCGGATTTTCCGGTTTGTTTATTAGTGATTTTAATATCAAAATGAACATCAACCTGATTTTTTGTGGGATGGGTATGAGGTGTTGCAGTACGATTAATAATTATTTTATCATTTTCAAACTTTTTATTACGTTTGTAAGGTTTATCTGATATTACTGCCGGTCCATACCAGCAATCAAAAATAAATACTCCTCCCGGTTTTAGATGTTTGGCAACTGTATCAAATGATTGATGAAGGTCGTGATTAGTAACCTGATAACTAATAACATGAAATAATGATAATGCAACATCAAATGATTTATTATTAGAGTAGGTACGAATATCACCAATATTAAAATTTATTAAATTAGTAATAGAATTTGGTAGTGTCTTTAGTCTTTCCCGCGCTATATCAATCATATTTTGGCTTTGATCAATTCCTGTAACATGATAACCTTTTTCCGCGAGATTAATAGCATGCAATCCTGTCCCACATCCTAATTCAAGCAAATGTTTTGCGTTGGGAGCGAATTTGTCGAGTAAAGAAATAATATAATCTACTTCTTGCTTGTAATCTTTTTGTTGATTTATTAAGTCGTAGTATTTAGCGTAATCTGAAAATACCTTCAATCAAATAATTCCAATAATATCTCGGAAACGAAATCGATTTGATCATCAGTTATAGCTAAGCCACTTGGGATGTAAAAACCATTCCGTGCTATATTTTCTGCATTTGGGTGTGATTCATTTTGGAACAGTCCCATTTTATGGAATACAGGTTGTTCATGCATCGGCCAAAAGAATGGACGGGTCCCAATGTTTTTTGTTTTCAATATATCAATTATACTCACCGAATCAGGATATTTTTCATCTATTGAAACAATACCAAATACCCAAAATATATTTTCCGCAAAGTCAGTTTTTAGTTGTGGCAATTGCACTGTAGATAACTTATTCAAATTATTCAAATAACGCATGCCGATTTCTCTTTTACGAATAATCGATTTATCAAGTTGTTCTAACTGTGCCACACCGATTGCTGCTTGGATATTACTAAGTCTAAAGTTCCAACCAAGTTCTTCATGTAAAAACCTTTGTTGTGGTTGAAAACATAAATTACGTAACGACCTACATTTTTCCGATAGTTCTTCATTGTCAGTTACAACCATTCCACCTTCGCCTGTTGTAACATGTTTGTTAGGATAAAAACTAAATATACTTATATCACCAAAGCTGCCACATGGTTTATTATAATAAGTTTGCCCTATAACTTCAGCTGCATCCTCAATTATAAATAAGTCATATTTTTCCGCTAATTGTAAGACTGGATTCATATCAACCGGTAAACCATAAATATGAACAACCATTATTGCTTTAGTCCTTTTTGTAATTTTTGCCTCAATTTGTTCAACGTTTATATTCCAAGTATTTTTTTCGACATCGATTAAAACCGGTATAGCACCGGCTCTTACAATCGCTGAGGCGCATGAAATAATTGTGAAAGTTGGCAGAATAACCTCATCACTAGGACCGATTCCTAAAGCAGTAACTGCCACATCAAGAGCTACTGAGCCATTACAAACACTAATTCCATATTTACGATTAACTGCCTTAGCAAATTCAATTTCAAACTTTTTAACAAAAGGACCTTCGGAAGAAATCCAACCTGTATCTATACATTCTTCTAAATATTTTTTTTCGTTACCGATTAATAACGGTTCATTTACTGGTATAAAATCAGACATGGAAATTATTTTATTTTTATTTCCTTTGTTTGGATAGCGGCAAATCTTGTTTTATCGGATTCACCAACGTAGGGACCCTGTTTTATTTCGAACATTTCAAGATCCTCAAGTATTTCAAAACCATGACCACCTTTAATTAATAATATTACATCATGTTGTGAAAGAACATGGCTTTCTAAATATTGTTGTTTCATATCGTAAAAATCTACTCGGATTTTCCCCGATTTAATAAATAGAACCTCTTGGGTATACTCAACTTGTCTTGGAACGCGATTATGTACATGCGGAATAATTGTCTTACCCTTGGGATGTTTCATGTATGCTAATTGTTGTGAAAAATCATCGGGTGTAAAAAAATGTATACCCGGTTCATCAAATTTATTTGATACTATAATTGCGAGGAGGCTATCTCCATCATATATTTTCTTTATCATTTTTCTCTTGAAAATAATTGTATTATCTTTGTGAAATATATTGGTTTAATTCTTAAGTAGCTAAATAATTGTAAAATATATATTTTTAAAATTTTATTTGGTATCTGTTTTAAAATCGTACGACCTAATTTATTTTTATTATTATTCAAAGCAAATACCGAATTAATTATCAAGTGGTTAGTCAACACTTCGTCTCCACATACTTCTTTAATTTCATCCTGATATTTATTAATTATGTATTGGTACCCCTGTACAGATTTATCTGAATTTTTTGAGATAGTGTTTTTGTGAATATTGTAAATAA
>JAUWFQ010000002.1 GCA_030606865.1 bacterium | reverse complement strand
AACAATATTTGGATATACCAAATAGTTTAAAAAATTATATTATAATGGACGGATGGATAATGAATTATAATCAGTTTATTGATCCGTTTGGCAAAATTGTTTTACCGACTACTTTTTACTTTGGTAAAAATAGCGAAGTATATATTGGTATGGAAAACGGTACGATTCTTAATGGTGATGGACAAATGGAAACATTTTATCCGTTTAGTATTGGATTGAATAACACGGATGTTACTGCATTTACAAAACCTAATGATTTATGGATTGCTGGACGCAATAATTTTAATGCAAAAGGAATCACCAAATACAATTTTCGCCAAAATTATTTTCAACATATCGATTATGAAAATTCAATTAATTTAAGATCGCAACCATTTTACTCCATATTAGAAACAGATAAGGAAATATGGTTTGGAGGTAACTCAGCGATTTCAATATACAATAGAAAGAAAGACTATTGGCGAGAAATCACAGAAGCTAATGGTATTCCTAATGGAATGATTACTTCAATGATTGAAGATACATCTTCAATTTGGGTCGGTACAACGAGAGGATTGGTGAAAATATCAACAATCAGCAAGCGTGCTGAACAAATAGATTTTGGAAATTTATTGAGTTTGCGAAGAATAAATGACCTCGAAATTATTAATGGAAATTTATGGATTGCTACGGATAGTTATTTATTAATATATGATCCAAAAAACAATTTGTTAACTGATTTTAAAAAATTTGGAAATACAAATTTAATAAAAAAGAGAAAAAATATTTTTACCAAGTTTACCGACTTATATCAAAATGATGAAGGAATCTACGTTTCTACTCCGGTTGGGATATTAAATTATAATATTCAAGATGAATATTGGACTGTGATAGTGGAACCATCAGCTTATGCGGGTAGTAAAGTAAATAATTTGGTGATCGCAAACGGATATTCTTTTATCGGTACTGATAATGGTATTTGGCAAATTAACCTTAATGATGGATATTCACAATTATACGATTATCCTTTTATTGGCTCAGTGCAGGATATGTATATTCAGGGTAATACTTTATTGATTGGTAGTGACAAAGGTCTAATCAAATATTTATGGAAGAAAAACTTATGAGAAAAATTAATACAATTTTATGGTTTGGTTTATTGATCATATTCAATGCAAATATAACTTTAGCACAACGTCAACAAATTCCAAAGAAAAATATAGAAAAATTTTCATTATCTGCTTTTACACGAACTGCAAACGTTGGTGATTCTTTGGAAGTATTAATTTATATGCGTATACCAAATTTTACGCTACAATATATCAAAATTGATACAACTTTTATTGCACGTTATGAAGCAGTGATTGTTTTGCAAACAAAAAAAGGAAAGCAAATCGGAAGGGAAGTTTGGCAAGATTCCATTATCGTAAACGATTATAATTCCACTAATTCAATTACGAAAAATAAAACATTAATGATTTCGTTCAAGGTACCATCAGGAAAATACACAGTGGTTGCCAGTTTATTGGATCTTGATACAAAAAATAGCGGAGAAAATAAAATAAAATTGAATCTGTCTGATTACGATAAAAACCATTATCTGCATACACCAATATTATTGGATAAATCTGAAGGGAATTGGGGTTTTGGTGATGGAATGATCCCTGCGTTACACAATAGCACCTTTGATATTGATGATGGTTTGACTTTTTACCTATCCGGTAAAGTATTACCGAGTAAATATACTTTGAATACACAATTTTTGGATAAGGATGGAAAAATACTATTTGAAAAGATAATTACTGATACGTCACAAACAGGAATATTCAAACAAATAGTAATTCTCCCAAAAGAGAATATCAAAGGAATTAGTATTAAAGTAAAAACTGAATTAGTACAGGATAAATATTCTACAGAAAAAACTAAAAAGATAGTAATACGCAAAGCGGGTATATCGCATTTGATATCAAATCTTGATGAGGCTTTACAGCAAATGCGGTATATACTTGATTCAAAAGAGCGACGGGAAATAAAGAAAGTATCGACTAAAAAAATAGAAGAATTGTTTAAAAAATTATGGAAACGTCGTGATCCGACACCGGACACAGTAGTAAATGAATTAATGAATGAATATTACAAACGTGTTGCATATGCAAATATACACTTTGACAGCTTTATTGACGGTTGGGAAACTGACATGGGAATGATATACATAATTTTTGGTCCTCCTGATGAAATTGATAGGTTTATGGTACAACAAAGACAAGAACCCTATGAGACATGGCACTATTATAGAATTCAGGAATCATTTATTTTTGTCGGTGACAATTTTGGGCATTATCGTTTATCAACGCCATTCCTTGGCTATCAAAGGTAGATTAAACAAAATACATGAAAAGATTTTCCTACAGCAGTTTAGAAACGTATAAGAAATGTCCTGCCCAATTCAAAATCAGATATATTGATAATATTCGGAAACCCGATGAAAGCATTGAAGCATTCATGGGAAAAAGAGTTCATGAAGCGTTAGAGTATTTGTATAATGAAGTATTAGATGGATGTATTCCTTTTTTTGATCATGTAGTTGATAAATACAATTCAAATTGGCAAGATAAGTGGCATAATCGTATCGGTATCGTACGGACTGAAAAATCAACAAATTATTACAAGAGCTTAGGTGAAGATTGTATTGCCCGATATTATAGAAAATACTCTCCATTTGAAGAACCTCTAGTTGGCAACGAAATTGAATTAAACTTTGCAATTGACAAAGATGGTAAATATGTAATTAAAGGAATTGTTGACAGGTTGGATCATGATGGAGATGGTAATTGGGAAATTCATGATTATAAATCGGGCAAACGTGCGCTAACTCAAAGTCAAGCGGATAAGGATAATCAGTTGGCGCTTTATCAAATAGGGTTAATGAGTAAAGATAAAGAGATTAAATCCGTAAAATTAGTTTGGCATTTTTTGCAACATGGAATAAAAGTTGAATCTGTGCGGACTGAAAAACAATTGAGAGATTTATCCATTAGTATAAAGAAACAAATTGATAAAATTCGTTCGCAAATGAATAGTGGAGGAGAGTTTCCCGCTAAGGAATCTATTTTATGTAATTGGTGCTATTATTGGGAAGAGTGTCATGTACAAAATGGTGCAAATCCATTTATTAAATAAGGAGTAATTTTATGAATCCATTTTTAAAACATCCTATTTTACAATTTGTTGGTTACGAGATGATGAAAAAACCGACACTGAAAGGAATAAGAGCGGATCTGAAGAAAGTGAGCAATAAAGATAAATGGAGTAGAATATTTTTTCCACTGGTTTTTATTATTTTATCAATAAAAGATTTTTTATTTGGGACAACTTTATCAGGAATATTCCTTGTAATCATCAGTATTATAAGCTTTTATGTACTCCAAAAAGTACATCTTAGAAATTTGTTACGATTTAAAATTTCCGATGAAGACATACTAGAGCAAATCGATATACATAAAAAATGGAGTAATAATGATAAGTTCCAAAAAACATATTCCAAATAACAAGTTCCCTAACTTGTCCATCGTATCTGCAAGCGGTCGGAGTAGATGGATTCCCTAATTTCCCAAAATTACAATTCCGATTTTAATATTGAACAAAATCCAATAAATTCCAACTTGTGATTTTAAAATTATCCAAAGCCGAACTCTCAGAATTAAAAAAAGTACTTCAATCAAAAGTACTTAATAGTATTAAGAATATTGATATTTATATACTTCGCAATATTAGCGAACGTTTAGATGATAGTGCATCTGTAAAATTATATGTTGATGGTGCAGCGGATTTGCACACAAAAACAGCGGGAATTGGTGGTGTATTTTATCGCAACGGTGATGAATTATTCAGTTTTTCAGAATTTATTGGAAGCGCAACCAATAATGAAGCAGAGTATAAAGCATTAATCAAAGGACTTGAAGAATCACATAATCTAAATATATTTAATATCAACATATTTGCAGATAGCGAGTTGATTGTAAAACAGATAAACGGTAATTACAAAGTTAAAAATGAGCGTATGCAAGTACTCCATAGTAAAGCAATTAGTCTGTTTAAAAATTTCAGTTCTTGGTCTATAACTTATATTCCACGAGAGCAAAATGCGGCAGCTGATAAATTGTCTAAAGATGGTATGAGGAGAAAAAAATGAAAGCACTTATTACTGCCGGAGGTCACGGGACACGGCTAAGGCCAATAACTCATACTCAAAATAAACATTTGATACCAATTGCTAACAAGTTAATGTTGGATTATGCATTAGAATATGTCCGTCAAGCCAATATTATTGATGTTGCAATAATAATTAATGTAGGGGATGATTCCATTAGATCTGAATTCGGAGATGGTAGTAGTCGGAATATTAAAATTACTTATATCCCGCAGGATGCACCGCTTGGATTAGCTCATGTTGTTAAAATATCTGAGAATTTTGTAGGAGATGATCCTTTTATTTTTTATTTGGGTGATAATATTTTAGTCGGGGGAGTTAGTAGATTTGTTACAGAATTCAAAAATGCGAATTCTAATTGTCATCTTGCACTAAGTAAAGTACCGGATCCAAATCGCTTTGGTGTAGCAGAAATTAAGGATAACAAAATTATAGGAATCGAAGAAAAACCAAGTGTTCCAAAAAGTAATTTGGCAGTTACCGGTATCTATTTATATGATAATAATATTTTTGAAGCGGTTAATAATATCAAACCTTCAGCGCGAGGCGAGTTAGAGATTTCAGATGCACATCAGTATTTATTAGATAAAGGTTATCATATTAGTTACTCAGAAATAACCGGTTGGTGGAAAGATACTGGTAAACCTTCTGATTTATTGGAAGCAAACCGCTTAGTACTTGATAATATAGACGATAGTAGAGATGGAATAATAACTAATACTGAAGTATCCGGTAATTTACAAACTGGTAAAAATGTAAAAATAATTGACTCAAAAATTGATGGACCCGTTATAATTGGCGATGACTCCATTATTGAAAACGCACATATTACACCCCATACTTCCATTGGAAGGCGTTGTGAAATTATTAATAGCGAAGTTGGTTATTCTATAATTATGAGCGATAGCAAAATAAAAAATGTTACAGATAAAATTACCGGTTCATTATTGGGAAATGATGTACAAATAATCGGTAATAATAAAGACCAGTCGTCACATAGGTTTATATTAGGTGACCAAAGTAGAATAGAAGTTGATTAAAATAATTACTCAATTTCATTTTATTAATTATCAGAATCAGTTTTAATTTCACTAACTTAACAGTCTGTATTTTATGATATTATTACAAATTTGAACATTTTAAATGAATATATTTGACAAAATTTCTAATGTTTTTAATTGGGTTTCCGGTGATATTGCTATCGATTTGGGAACAGCCAATACTTTAATTTATCTTAGCGGACAGGGAATTGTAATCAATGAACCATCAATTGTAGCGCGTTCCATTCATGATGATAAGGTGATTGCTGTTGGTAATGACGCTAAAGCGATGATGGGTAAAACACATCGTGGATTAGAAACTATACGGCCTTTGCAAGATGGCGTTATCGCCAATTTCAATATGACAGATGAAATGCTGCAGGGATTTATTAGAAAGATAAATCTAAACAGATTAGCTAGACCAAAGATGGTAATATGTGTTCCATCAGGTGTGACAGAAGTTGAAAGGCGAGCAGTGAGAGATTCCGGTGAAAGAGCAAATGCAAGAGAGGTGTACTTAATTGAAGAACCTATGGCAGCAGCAATAGGAATTGGATTGGATATCAGTAGACCGGTCGGAAATATTATTGTTGATGTTGGAGGCGGTACTACAGAGGTTGCTGTAATAGCACTAAACGGAGTAGTTTCTAAAGAAACAATCAGAATTGCCGGTGATGAAATGGATGATGCAATTGTACAATGGTTTAAAAATGAACATAAGCTTGATATTGGAATCCCTACCGGAGAAGCTATTAAGATAACTGTTGGTTCAGCGATGCGAATGAAAGCGGAAACGATATCAGTAAAAGGAAGAGATCTTGTTTCAGGAATTCCAAAAGTTGTCGACGTCTCATCGGATGAAATCCGACAAGCTTTGAAAGATTCAGTAAATAATATTGTTGAAGCGATAAGAAGAGCATTTGAACAAACTCCGCCAGAGCTTGCATCCGATATTATTGATAGGGGAATTATTTTAACCGGTGGTGGTTCATTGTTAAGAGGATTAGATCAAATTATTCGTGAGAGAACTAAAGTTCCAGTAAACGTTTCTGAAAATGCTATATTAGCAGTTGTACAAGGGACTGGTATAGTACTCGAAAATTTAGACAAATATGAGGCTATTTTGATGTAAATGCTTGCTAAACTTTTAGTAATAATTCAAAAAAATAAGCATCACTTTACATTTATTTTATCTGTAATTATTTCTTTTATTTTTATTTATAACAGCGATTCAAACCAATTAACACAATTTCGTCTAACTGTAAATAAAATAACAACGTATATTAAATCGCCGTTTATAAGATTTAATATACTTGCCAATGCGGCTCAGGAAAATGACATATTGCGTGAGCGATTAATGTTTCTGTCACTTGAAAAAGAAACATTGCTTGAATATGAAGCTGAAAATGTAAAACTCAAGGAATTATTAAATTTCAAGAGAGAAACCACAATTGAAATAATTCCCGCAAAAGTCACAAATATGGGGTTGACATCAAATTTACTTTCAATGACTATTGATGTTGGATCAGACGCGGGAGTTAAAAAAAACAACCCTGTTCTTACTCCTTCCGGAATCATCGGTAAAATATCCGTTGTAAAGAAAAAGTCATCGATCGTTCAACTAATTAGTGATCCGGATTTTCGTATCGGTGTCCGATTTTTACCAAGCGCGGCGACCGGTATTTTAAGATGGCGGACAAATAATATATGTGATGTTCGGGAAGTATATAAAAATTCAGAAATAAATGTTGGTGATAGGGTTATTACTTCAGGATTAAGTGATATATTTCCGGCTGATTTACCTATTGGTATTGTAACTAGCGTAACTCATAATCGAAGTCAATTTCAAAAGATTGTATCGATACGGATTGAAGACAATTTAAGTTCCCTTATTTTTGTTTTTGTTATAATAAATGAGGAAACATATTAATGAAAAAATATGGTTTAATTTTTATTATTGTATTATTAATGCAAATATTCCTTTCGAATCTTTTATCAATTGGTGGTGTTCGTCCTGATTTTTTAATAATCTTTGTTCTGTATTTTGCGGTTAACTATGGAAGTTTTAAAGGAGTATTAGCAGGATTTAGTATAGGAATTATAACAAGTATTTTTGACGGTGGGTTGACAGTCGGTTTGTTATCGTTAATATATTCAATTGTTGGATATGCGGGTGGTTTTTTAAAAACCCAACATTACAAAATGGTTCCTGCCTTTTTTAATGTTTCATGCTTTTTAATAATATTTAGCAGTTTTTTAATTTATACATACTTCAACTATGATTTTTTATTTTATAATGATTTAAAGATATTTCTTTTAACGTGGTTAAAAACTTCCTTATACACATTATCTATTTTAGCAATACTTCAATTTATAGTACCATTGCGACGGACTTAAAATGTTAAAAACCAGTAATGAAACGTCTATACGACGATATATAACGTTAAATGTACTAGTTTTAATTATATTTAGTATTTTAATAACAAAGTTTTTTCAATTACAAGTTGTTCGACATAATCAGTACAAAGAGAAAGCCAATATTAATAGTATTAGAGCTGAAAGTCTACATGCCCCAAGAGGCTCAATCCTCGATAGGAATGGAGAAATTATTGTTGATAACGCGCCTACTTATGTGTTAATTGCTTTACCGAATGTTATTGGTAATATTGACAGTACGATTTCAATTATAAGCCAATTATTAAATTGTGACTCTACATTACTATCTGAAAATTATAAAAAATATTACTATGGATATTTCACACCGGTACGTTTAATCAAGGATTTAACATTTGAGCAAATTTCTCGATTAGAAGAGCATAAGCTCGATTTGCCGGGCATCGATTATAAACAAATTCAAGAGAGACATTATGCTTCTAATATGAATGGATCGCATTTCCTTGGTTATGTAGTTGAAGTTGATAGAATCAATATTAAAAATATTTCCAGTTCTAATGAATATAATTATGGAGATTTGATTGGATGGAGCGGATTAGAAAAATCATACGAAGGTTACCTACGAGATCAAAAAGGCGTTGAGTATAAAGCAGTAGATGCTTATGGTAGGATTATCGGCGAGATAGCCGGTAGGAATAGAATTGTACCTAAGCCGGGTAAAGATTTGGTAACTACTATAGATTCAGAACTCCAAAGATTTATTGAAGATTTAATGGTAGGTAAACGTGGTTGTGTAATTGTGGGAGAACCCACAACCGGAGAAATTTTGAGTTTCGTTAATTCACCAAATTATTCACCGGATTTATTTACCGGAGCTACTTTGTCTGATGATTGGAATCAAATATTGAATGATCCTGATAAACCATTATTAAATCGAATAACTCATGGTTTATATCCTCCGGGATCAACTATTAAAATGATTGCATTAGCTTATATACTGGAACACAAAGTTATTAGTCCTGACAAACAATTTTATTGTTCAGGTAAATATCGATTTGGAAACCGCACATTTAAATGCTGGAATGAAGCTGGCCACGGTTACGTTAATTTGGATAAAGCTTTAATACAATCTTGTAATGTGTATTTTTTTAATGCTATCCAAAATATACCTCTAAATGATTGGGCTGAATTTTGCAGACAGTTTGGATTTGGAGGAAAAACAGGAATAGATTTACCATCGGAAAGTTTTGGTAATGTTCCTGATGAAAAATATTTTAATTTACGATATGGAGAAAAAGGGTGGACCCAAGGACTAAAATTGAATATTGCAATTGGTCAGGGTGAAACATTAGTAACTCCTATACAATTACTAACATATATAAATTTATTTTTTACAAATGGTTTTACAAAACAACCGCACTTTATAGAATCTTCCAGAGTAAAAAATGTAAAAATTGAAAATATATCGAAAAACACATGGGATAGATTAAACGGTTTACTTTTTCAAATTGTCAACGATAAAAAAGGAACCGGTCAGTTAGCTAATCCACATATTGATGGTTTAAAGGTGGCGGGTAAAACCGGTACAGCAGAAAATCCACATGGTGAACCACACGCATTGTTTATCGGTTATGCGGTGAAAGACGATATAAAGCGTTCGTTTGTTATTTTGTTAGAAAATGTCGGACATGGCGGTGATGAAGCGGCTCCAATTGCACGTGAAATATTATCGTATATTTATGAAGATTTTAATATGGAGAATAACAATAAAAATGTTATCAATGCGGAATAAAACTACAAAAGTATATATAATAATAATACCGATTGTGTTTTTAATTATTATTAGCTTGATGGCACTATATAGTATTTCACTTCACCAAAATATGCAATTTTATTCATCTTCATTCTTTAAACAATTAATATTCTTGATATTTGGAATTATTGCACTGATTGTTATGTTCAATATTCCTATTAAGTTATATCATAAGTATAGTATAATTATATATATATTAGCCACAATTGCAATCATTGTACCATCATTTATCAGTTCATCTATATCTGCAAATCGTTGGATACATATTGGTTCGATTGGCGTTCAACCTTCGGAATATGCTAAATGGATTTCTATTATTTTTCTTGCAAGATATTTATCGGATAGAAATATAAAAATGGATAATATGTTATCATTTACAATACCTATTTTGATTATCCTTTTACCAGCATTTATTGTATTTAGTCAACCCGACTTAGGTACTGCGATAATTATGATAGCGCCCATCCTGCCAATACTTTTTTGGGTCAAAGCCCGTCCTTATCATCTATTTATACTAATTGCACCAATTTTTAGCATATTGACAGCATTTCATAATATTTCCTTTACATTGTGGGGCATTGTATTAGTAGTTATAATTTTATTGTCGAAACCTAAAATATGGGAAGGTGTTACCGTATTTTTCGGAAATATATTTTTGGGACTTTTTGCGCCAGTAATTTGGAACATTCTCCATCCATATCAGCAAAAGCGAATACTAACTTTATTTAATCCTGAACTTGATCCATTAGGTGCGGCTTATCAAATAATACAAAGTCAGACTGCTATCGGCTCGGGTGGATTATTTGGAAAAGGTTGGATGCTAGGAACGCAAACACAATTGAAATTTTTACCGGTTCAAGAAACTGATTTTATATTATCAGTAATCGGCGAGGAATTTGGTTTCATTGCCATATTAGCAATTTTTTTATTGTATGCTTTTATTATTTACAAGATTATCCAATTTGCATATATCGTTAAAGATCGATTTACGAGTATTATACTAATTGGTATTGCATCTATCTTATTAGCGCAAGTATTTGTTAATTCAGCTATGACTGTCGGATTAATTCCGGTAAAAGGCTTACCGTTGCCGTTTATATCGTATGGAGGGTCGTTTTTAGTATCTTCATTCATGATGATAGGAATAGTTCTTAATTTTGCATCGCATTGGTCTGATTGATGTAATATATTGTAGATGAATTAATAAAATTGTAAATTCGACCCTCTCATTTGATGTATTAATTTCCAATTTATGTTGTTGGGTATTGTGTGTAAATATGTCATGTGAGAAATAACTATTAAAAATTTAAAGATAAATTATATGTCAAAAAAATTATTCTATGTAACAACTGAAATGACACCTTTTGCGAGTGTATCGCCCTTAGGCGATTTTTCGGTAAATATTCCGTTAAAACTGCAAGAAATGCATCATGATATTCGCACAATAGCTCCTAAATACGGTTTTATTAGTGAAAGGAAATATATTCTCCGCGAGGTAATTAGATTGCGAAATATACCTTTTCAATTTGATGGTGAAGAAATTAGCACTTCAGCTAAAAGCGCTTTTATACCAAAGACAAGAGTGCAAGTGTATTTTCTTGAACACACAGAGTGGTTTAAACCGTTATCTAATTTGCTTTATAAATCTAAAAATGGTCGTATTCTAACTGACAATGATGTTCGTTCAGCATTTTTCAGTAATTCTGTTTTAGCAACATTACCTCATCTTTTTTGGAGTCCTGATGTAATACTTTGCAATGGATGGCAATCAGCACTAATTCCTGTTTTATATAAGCAAAAATTTGAAGGTGGTGAGTTTTATAAAAATATTAAAACGGTGCAGTTGATACACTGGCTTGATAATTATCCCAAATTTAGTCGCGATGCATATAAGAAAGCTGGAATTGAAATTCCAAAATCTTTAGACAAAAAAGTAATTAATGCTTATAGTATATCAGCAGAATACGCTGATGCGATTATTCTGCTTAATCAACCTGGTAATGATATGAGTAAAGAATTACTTAAAATTGATGGTATAAAGAAAAATAAATCGAAAATCCATATTATTGATATTGATTATACAGAATATCCGGATTATTCAGAGGTAGCAACAAAGATTAACGAAGTTATTGAGAAACTTTCCGCTTAATAGCTCGTAGTAACTTCAAATAATCTTATGAATAACAATCGTCTTATTACTATAATAGTCATAATTACGTCTATCGTAATATTTTTCAGCTGTACCGAAAATCCAATTCCTTACAATTTATCAGACTCAAACTTAGACCTTGATACAATAACGGTAAGATCTATAGAAGGTGGTACATATTTAGCACCACCGTTAATGGGCAGTACAAATGGAATATATTTTGGTAGCGCTGATGGTTTTGATAATTTATTTTCCCTCGTTCAATTTTCTTCATTATCATTAAGTGGTATTGTACGAAACTATAGTTTACTTGATTCAACTGTTACCATTGATAGTTTGGTTTTCACTTTCACAGCAACAGATGATACCTTACTTACAAATAGTCAATTTGAATTATACTATTTCCCTGAAGGTGGAGATTCAGTCTTTAGTGAAACGGAGAGTCATTATTTAAATATTAACGAAACTGATGTGGTTAACGCAGTTTCGATTGGACAAAGCATCTTTACTCAGGAAGTACCTGATTCTACTGAATCAATTTATCCAAAATTGTGTTTTACAATTGAAAATAAAGATGATGTTATTAGTTTTATAGCAGATACTACTGACACTCAAAATAGAACATTTATGTTAAAGAACATTGATCCAATTGATGATATTGTATCAATTCGAAGTCGCGAAACAGCGGATTTTCCGATAATTAATGTATACTACAGAGTTAGCGAGGATACATTGCATAGTGTCTTTTTTCCGTTGAAAGATATGACAATCGTAGAACCACGCGAAGTTACAGAGAGTGATATGAATAGTATATCGATTGGCAGAGCAACCGGACTAAAATCAATAATCCAATTTGATTTAAGTGAGATACCGATAGATTCAACAGTTATTATGGTAATTAAATCAGCAGAATTGATTTTCAATTCAATTCCGGAAATATCATTAGATAATTTTGAAATCAAAGCTGCAATACTTGAAGATTCTGTTAATATTTCAAATTATTGGGAAATAGATGAAGACGAATATTCAATAGAACCGGATGTCCTGATGACCGGTATTTTTGAAGCCAATCAAATGAAAATGGAAATCAGATCATTTTTGCAGGGTGTGAATACCAGTAGTTATAATAATTTTGGACTCAAATTATATGGTAGTTCTTCCAGTGATCCGTTTCAGTCTGCAAATTTAATATTTGATCAAAATAATTCAGATAATAACCCATATCTTAAGATTGTATATGTCAAACTTTAATAAAATTATTATTTTAGCGGTATTTCTGTGCTCAACTTTATTTAGTCAAAGTTTATTAAATGGATACGGAATTGGAAAAAAAATAGATATATATGATGCAGCTTCATTGGGGATATCATCAATCGGGTTATTACCAACGTTTAAGAATGATGTTTCACTGCAAAATCCATCAACTTGGAAAAATTTAAATTTTACTTATTTCACCGGGACTTATCAGGTTGAGCAAAAGATTGTCTTAAATGATATTATTAATGGTAATTCAAACCTTGGATATGCTCAGTTTATCGTTCCGATTAAAAATAAATATGCTTTTGGTCTTGGAATTCATCCGTATTTTAATCAGTATTTAATATTAGATGGAAGCGATGAGAATGATTATATCGCTTTTGGCGATACTTTAACAATTAATCATTCGTATAGCAGTTTTGGTGGAATTACAGCATTTAATATTTCATTTGCCAGCAATGTTTCAAATAATTTGAACGCCGGTGTTACCTTTGATTTTTTATATGGGTCAGCCCGTCAACAAACGATTTTTTCAATTGCTGATTTAGATTATTATTCTCAGCAAAGACATGTTTACTCGGGCAGTTTGGCAAAGTTTTATATAAATAGCGATATCTTATCTAAGTGGAATGTTCCGCTTAATTTATATTTTGGATGGGGATTGCCTTTGAACGCAATTTCTGTTAAATCTTATTATTATAAACCATTTGAAGATTCCAACGATTCAGGCGAACAAGATAATTCTGATTTTCCGAAGCTATCAAATTCAACAGATCCATTGGTTTTAAACACAGAGAACGTATCTGCACCGCATGAATATCAATTTGGATTTGACTATGCTATACAAAAAGGAATAAGCTTACTTGGTGAATATTCTAGATGGGAGGATAAAGAAAAAATAGGGACAAAATATTCAACCTTAAATGATCAAATAAAATCAATAGATCATTTTAATATCGGAATTATAAAATTCACACCAAGAATACCTAAAAATTTCCTTGATAGGATGAACTTTAAAGCTGGTGCATACTCTAATAATATTAAACTATTGAATTCTGAAAAAAATATAAAAGAGTATGGTGTTTCAATGGGACTTAGTTTTAACTTTGGCGTTACAAAAAATCAGATTGATTTTGCATATTCTATTGGCAAAAGAGAAGGATTATTTGAAATTGGTGATGAAAATATTCAAAAATTTAGTATTGGAATCACAGTAGGAGATATTTGGTTTGTAAAAAGGAGAGCTCAGTGATGGACAAAAAAGGAGTGTCATTTAAATTATTTTTAGTAGCATTATCAGCTTTAATTATTAGTATGTGTGTTCCACCAAGTGGTCCATCCGCAGAAGATTTAGCTGAAAAAGCTAGAATTGATAGTGTTAGAAATGTTCGCTGTCCGCGATTAATGAGTAGTGCAGCAGAATATTACCACGCTCGCGATTGGGAATCAACCGTACGTGTTTACAATGAAGTTGTTGATTTGGGTTGTGATGAATGGGATGCAACCTTTGCACCACCGGAAGAAATTTATCAATACTATGGTATTGCTTATGAGCAAATGGGTAAATATGATAGCTCAGAATATGTTTTACTTAAAGGGGTAGAGAAAATTCCTAACAACATTGATCTCAGAGTACGTTTAGCCTATGCCTACAAGCGACAGGGAAAGACTGATCAGGAGATCGTGGAATACGAGCGAATACTTGATGAACTTGATCCTAATAATATTAGAGTAATGACGGAATTAGCGTCACTTTATCGCAAAGAAGGCAGGTATGAAGAGCAAATCCGAGTTTTACAAAAATTAATAAAAATTGATCCAACCAATGAAGCGGCTATTGCTGATTTAACTACTGCCTTTGAAAGAACAGGGAAAGATCCACTTGAACTTTATTTAGACAAATATAATAATAATCCAACTGGTTCAAATGGTATTCAATTGGCGGATGCATATCTGCAAAATGACCGCGTTAATGAAGCTATTGATGTATTAAAAGCTGTGAGTAGAAAAGAGCCTAAGAATAAAGTTATTTTTAGTAAACTCGGTGACGCATATATCTTAAATGAAGATTTTGCAAATGCATCTACATCTTTGGAATCAGTTTACGAACTCGATTCACGCGATTACCAAACTGCTATTAGAATTTGTGAAGTTAATTCTGAACTAGAGAATTTCGGCAAAGCTATCTATTGGGCAGATAAAGCAATAAGAGGATCAAAATCTTCCGGTGAAGCATTAGGCGCCAAAGGCGATGTATATTACAAAGCTTTCCATACCTGCCGTACTCTTGAAGTATCATGCGATGACCGCATCGTTGCGCGTTTAGCATATAAATATTATAGTCAAGCAGAAAGTAAAGGATACCGAAATGTTTCCGGTTCTAAAAACTGGTTAAGAGATAATGAGGTATTATTTACAAAAAGTGATTGGTTCATGTTGGATGCAAGTCAAAAAGCTATAGGTTACGCTACAGTGAAAACAGCTTGTTACAATTGGGTAACTGAAAGACTATATAAAGATTCAAGCTGGTAATAGGAGGGGCCTTGTCGCATTTAAAACAAACAGATCCCGAACTATTTGAGATAATAGGGCGGGAAGAAAGCAGGGAGCACAATACTTTAGAATTAATAGCTTCCGAAAACTTTGTTAGTTACTCAGTACTTGAAACAGCCGGTGGAGTAATGACTAATAAATATGCCGAAGGTTATCCCGGTAAAAGATATTATGGTGGATGCGAACATGTGGATGAAGCCGAAGATTTAGCTCGTGATAGAGCTAAAAAGCTATTCAACGCTGAATATGCTAACGTACAGCCACATTCAGGGTCTCAAGCAAATATGGCAGCATTAATGACTTTTGTGAATGTTGGTGATACAATAATGGGCTTGGATCTTGCTCATGGCGGACATTTAACACATGGAAGTCCGGTAAATTTTTCAGGTCGTTTATATAATGTGATTTCCTATCAAGTTGATAAGGAAAATGGTCGAGTTGATTTTAATAATTTAATGAAATTAGCAAAAGAACATCTACCAAAATTGATTATATGTGGTGGGAGTGCCTATCCAAGATTCATTGAATTTGAGCAATTCCGACAAGTTGCCGATGAAGTTGGCGCATTTTTAATGGCTGATATTGCTCATCCTGCTGGTTTAGTTGCTACAGGAATTCATCCTTCTCCGATGCCATATTGTGATGTTATTACAACTACAACACATAAGACATTGAGAGGTCCACGCGGTGGAATGATAATGATGGGTAAAGATCCTGAGAATCCTTGGGGAAAAGTCGCTCCTAAGTCGGGAAGAGTGAAAAATATCTCAGAATTAATTGATTCTATGGTAATGCCGGGAATTCAAGGTGGTCCGTTGATGCATATTATCGCTGCAAAAGCGGTAGCGTTTGGTGAAGCTCTGAAACCGGATTTTAAAGAATATACAAAGTTTATAGTTAAAAATGCCAAGACGATGGCTGAAGAGTTTATGTCACTTGATTATCATTTAATATCAGGTGGAACAGATACACATGTGATGTTAATTGATTTAACTAATAAGAATATTACAGGGAAAGCCGCTGAAAAAGCACTTGAAAAAGCAGGGATTACCGTTAATAAAAATATGGTACCATTTGACAAACGCAGCCCGTTTGTAACAAGTGGAATACGCATCGGTACACCGGCAATTACAACGCGTGGAATGGGCATCGCTGAAATGCGGGAAATTGTTAAATATATTGATAGTGTGATTAATGATCATGAAAATGAATCATTAATTGAAAATATTAAAAACTCAGTTCAAGAGTTATGTAGCAGTTTTCCACTATACGATGAATTAAGAGATTGATTATTGTAAATATGCATCAAAAAAAATGGACTATGAATAGTCACGTTAAAAGAATTATTAAAATGGCCATTCTTTTTGGAATGGTCATTTTTGTTATCGGTTGTTCACCGAAAAAGTTATTATTGAAACAATTTGACGGTGTTTTTGATTCAATCGAATATGTTTATTTAACTGATGATGACCCGCAATTAGTTAAAGAAGCATTTCCTTTCAATTTGAAGATAATTGAAATTCTTCTAAAACAAGATCCTGACAATCGTGAAATGCTTTTAACTGCATTATCAAGTTTTACGATGTATGCTTATGGATTTTTAATGGAAGATGCAGAAAAATTAAGTATAAACAATTATAAAGCCGGTACCGAAGTATATGAGCGTGCTAACAAATTGTTCAAGCGCGCTATGCAATATGGGTTACATGGCATGGAATTAAAATATCCTGTGTTTACAAATTGGTGGGAGAAGCGTGAAATTGATAAGAATCCTTTTGTGGAAGAAGATATCGCTTATCTTTATTGGATTTCTGCTGCTTTAGGTGGTTTAATTTCATCGAGCCAAGGTAATCCAATCTATGTGGTTGATCTACCAAAAATCGGTTGGTTGCTTGAAAAAAGTATGGAAATAGATGGATCTTGGAATAGTGGAGCACTCTATAGTGCGATGATTTCTTTTACTATGAGCAGACCTGATGCAGTAGTCAATAGAGAGCAAGTGGCTCGGGATTATTTTACTAAAGCAGTACAAGCATCTTCAGGTGAAGACTGCAGTGTTTATGTAAGATTTGCTGAATCAGTTTGTATTAAAAATCAAAATAAAGATGAATTTATTGAAAACCTTAATTATGTTTTAAACTTTAATGTAGAAAGTGCTAAGGAATTACGATTAACAAACACTATGGCAAAATCGCGTGCGAAATGGTTAATGGGACGAATTGATGAATTATTTTACTAATCGGAGATGATGAATGTATAAAAATGCTATAAAAATTATATTAATATTTGTGTTTGCAACTCAATTGATGGGAAAAAAAATAATAATTAAAATGGCAACTCTTGCACCTGAAGAAACAGAATGGCACGGTATGCTTGTAGAAATGGGACAAAAGTGGAAAGAGGCTACTGATGGAACTGTTGAGTTGAGAATATATCCCGGGGGAGTTGTGGGTGATGAACGTGATATGATACGAAAAATTAGGATAGGACAAATTCATGCTGCAGCCATAACTACTGAGGGATTATCAGAACTTAATCAAGATATTTATGCGCTAATAATTCCGCTGCTTTTTGATGATTGGGATGATGTAGATTGGATAAGAGAGAGATTAGAAGATGATTTAATTGCAGGAATTGAAAAAAGCGGATTTAAACTACTCACCTGGACTGATATTGGTTGGGTACATTGGTTTACCAAAGACCCTATGAAACTTCCTGAAGATTTAAAAGGTAGGAAGATATTCAATTGGGCAGGTGATTTTCGAACATTACAGTTGTGGAAAAGAGGAGGATTTAATGCTGTCCAATTAGCATCTATAGATATATTATCAGGTCTCCAAACCGGATTAATTAATGCTATCGGAACAAATCCGATGGTGGCCTTAGCTAGCCAATGGTTTGGAATTGCAAATCACATGTTAGATATGCGGTGGGGATTATTGACCGGCGGTATTGTTATCGATAAAAGAATATGGGAAAAAATTGATCCTAAATATCATGAAAAAATGTTAGAGATTATTGTAGAAATAGATAAAGAACAGAGAAAATCCGGAAGATACAAGGATGGGGAATCAATTGAAGTGATGAAACAATATGGTCTCAAGGTGCATGAATTGACAGAAGAAGATTTACAATATTGGAAAGAATATGTAGAAGAATGGTATCCGGACATACGTGGTTCTTATGTCCCGGCTGATATATTTGATAAAGTCGTTGCATTAAAAAAAGAAAAGGATTTGTTAGATTCGAAATCCAAAAATGACGGGAATTAAAGATAAAAAATTATTATTAAGGTGGTTGGAACAGGGCGAGTCAATTATCGCCCTGTTTGTTTTTGCCGGAATTGTACTTGTACCTGTTTTTGAAGCTCTGGCTCGTCTATTTAACGTTTCTATTATTCCGGGTGCTCCAATTTGGACACAACATTTAACTCTTTGGGTAGCATTTATTGGTGCTATGATAGCATCGCAGAATAATAAATTATTGTCCCTTACAAGTAAGCCACTATTCACTCACGATCGCTCATACAATATTGGGAAATTTATCGCACGAACTGCTTCCGTTATTATTGTTATTTCGTTAATGATTGCAAGTATAGAATTAATAAAGATAGAGTTTCAGTATTCAGTGCCTGTGGTCCCTGGAATTCCACGATGGGTAGCGCAGATAATTATGCCAATTGGTTTTGCAGTTATTGCTATTCAACTTATATATTTGAGTAGTAATTCAAAATTTTATAGAGGTGTTATACTTATAGTAACACTTTTTTGGTTTGTAATAAGTTACGCAGGATTTCTACAGGAACTAGGATGGACTATATGGATTTTTGGTACTTTAATTCTTGTTTCTTTAGTATACGGAATGCCGATTTTTATAGGTTTGGGAGGAATTGCAGTATTACTATTTTGGAAGGATTTCACACCAATTACTGCTATTCCTGCTGAGACTTATCGTATTGTAGTTTCTCCTTCTTTACCGACCATTCCACTTTTTACATTAGTTGGCTTTGTGTTGGCAGAAAGCGGGGCTTCCCGTAGGATGATGTCTTTTTTTAAATCTGCATTTTCTTGGATTCCAGGCGGTACTCCGATAATTGTCGTGATTTTAAGTGGATTTTTTACAGCAATGACCGGTGGATCGGGCGTGACAATTTTGGCGCTTGGTGGACTTCTGTATCCAATGCTAAGGAAAGAGGGATATTCAGAAATGTTCTCATTGGGATTAATAACTGTAGCTGGTTCATTGGGTCTGTTATTCCCACCAAGTTTGCCATTAATTATTTATAGTGTTTCGGCAGGTGTATCCGTTAAGGATGCATTTGTAGCTGGATTTATACCGGGTACTTTGCTAATTGTCCTAATTGGTATTTGGGCTGTTTATCAAGGCAAAGTACAAAAAATAGAACGGATACCTTTTAATTGGAAAAAAGTATTTTCTTCAACTAAGGAATCGATTTGGGAAATATTAATTCCAATTTTTATCCTATTGGGTATATTTACAGGTTACATGACATTAGTTGAAACTGCAGCAGCATTGGTGATTTATGTACTTATAATTGAAATATACATCTATAAAGATTTCAAATGGAAAAACATATCTAAAATAGTAATTGATTGTACTGCTCTGATTGGTGGTGTATTGATCATATTAGGAGTAGCAATGGGTTTAACCAGCTACTTGGTAGACGCACAAATACCGTTAAAACTATTAGCATGGGTAAAAACAGCAATCTCATCAAAATATGTATTTTTATTAATGTTAAATATTTTATTGCTTTTGGTGGGAAGTCTAATGGATATATTTTCTGCGATTATTGTATTCGTACCATTGCTTGCCCCGCTAGGAGACTATTTTGGTATACATCCTGTACACATGGCAATTATTTTCATTGCCAATTTAGAGCTTGGATTTATTACTCCGCCGGTTGGTATGAATTTATTTTTATCAGCTTATCGGTTTGATAAACCGATGTTAAAAGTGTACCGTTCAACCTTACCATTTTTTGTTGTAAGGTTATTAGCAGTATTAGCTATTACTTATATCCCAATAATTTCCTTAGGTTTTATCGACTAATAATCGTACTTGCACAGCATTATTAATATTAATATATTTGTTTAATTAAATAGGACATATCTATACTTAAAACGCTACTATTTTTTAACAATAAGTTTAATAGAAACTAAATATCATTTTTTAAGGAGTGCCGTATGAAGCGTTTTATTGTCGTTAGTTTAACAACAATTTTCGTAATTACCTCAATTGGTTTTGCTCAAAGTGAAGCCGGTTCAATATTTTTATTAATTGCACCGAGTGCTCGTGCAGGAGGAATGGGTGAAGCCCATACCGCTGTAGCCGACGATGCCTATGCAAGTTATTGGAATCCGGCAGGTTTGGGATTCTTAGAAGGAACCGAACTGGCATTAATGCATGTTAATTGGCTTCCAAACCTCGCTGATGATATGGCTTATGATTTTTTTGCTATGCGCAAATCAATCCCTAATATCGGAACTGTCGGTGGACATTTAATTTATTTAAATCTTGGCGAGCAAACTCGTACTAGTGAAATCGGAGAGGAGTTGGGAAAATTTTCAAGCTATATGTTTGCCTTAAATTTATCGTATAGTACAAAAATCAATGAAAAATCTGCTTTTGGTATAAATGCAAAAGTATCGTATCAACATTTGACTGATCAGGGTGCCGGTGCGGAGGAAGGTAAAGGAAGTTCAACTGATTTTGGTTTTGATTTGGGTTATATGAAGAAGGAATTCCTTTTTCAAAATCTAACTTTGGGAACTACAATTACTAATATAGGACCAAAAGTTTGGTTCATAGATCGTGCCCAAGGTGATCCGCAACCAACTAATTTTACATTAGGCTTTAATTATCAGGTGCTTAATTCTGAATATAATAAACTTTCAGTTGTTTGGGATATTAATAAACTATTAGTTGCTTCATATCCTGATATGGATTGGGATGGTGATGGCATTATCGGCGGATACGACGAAGATGGGAATGAAACCACCAAAAACTCATTTTATAATAATGACGGAAAACAGGAAACCGCCCATACCGATCCACTATATTTGGCATTATTCACTTCCTGGTTTGATGATTGGTTCTTAGGTGGTGATATTGATATGGCTTCTCCCGGTAATCTTGCCGATGGCATAATCGGTGGCTGGAATTGGGTGGATAATAACGGTAATGGTAAAATTGATATTGATGAAGGAGAAATGGTTGAATCTGATGGGGGGGAATATAACGAATATGGACAAAAGGAAGTTGGAAGCGGAGATGCTCGTTCGATTAAAAATGAGCTTAGGCAAATTGTTCATAATGTTGGCTTAGAATATTGGTATGCAAATGTATTTGCTATTCGATTAGGATATATTTACGATTATAACGGTAAATTATTTAACCCAACAATGGGTGTTGGTTTACGTTATGGTGGATATGGATTTGATTTTGGTTATACTTTTGGTGAACCGGGTCATCCGCTAGAAAATACAATGCGTTTTTCCCTTAACTGGGCTTTTTAAAATATAAATATAGATATAATTAATTATTAAAATGTACGGTCGTTTTAGCAAGATGTTTATGATTGTCTTGTTAACGACCGTTTCTTTATTATGGGGGGCAATCGAACACAATTTAAAGGTATTAGCTTTACGTGTAGATTTTAAAGTTGACAATCATGAGGGAACAACCGGAAACGGTAAATTTCTATTAACTATTGATGCAGATTATTGTGGGGATTATACTGTTGATCCTCCTCCGCATGATAAATCGTACTTTGAATCGCAATTAAAAGCACTTGATAGTTATTTCCGTTCAGTTTCTAATGGACATTTTGGAATCGATCTTGAAAGATCAGATATTTTCCCAACTGATCCTGAATTGGTTTACACTATGCCGGATTCTATGTCCTATTACCATCCCTTTTTAAGTGATTTAGGTCAAGAAGAAAGAGATTTTAAACACGAAAAACGAATCGTAGAATTATTTTCAGACGCTGTAACAACTGCAGATTCATCTGATAATATAATATTCAGTAATTATGATGTAGTTGTAGTATTCCATGCAGGGGTTAGTCAGGATTTTGCATTTGAAATTGATACTACTCCTGAAGATATACCATCGACCTATATTGATTATTCAATGATACGTAAGCATATTGGGAATGCTGGAATTAATGTGGGTGATACATATATTAAAAGTGGCATTATACTACCTGAAACACAAAATCATGTTTTATTTCCTGAAATGGTAGAACAATTTGAGAAAAGTGGTATTCAAAATGTTTGCAATTATCAATATGGATTAACCGGAACATTTGCTATGTTAGTTGGACAAGCCATCGGTTTACCGCCGTTGTGGAATACAGATACAGGTGAAAGTGGCATAGGTGTATTTGGTTTGATGGACCATGGATCTAATAACGGGCAGGGATTAATTCCAGCACCGCCTATGGCTTGGAATCGAGTATTCTTTGAGTGGGAGGAACCGGATAAAATAACTCCGGATAATATTGTAGAAATTGAAGCAAGACCAATAAGAAAAACACTAAAAGTAGATATAGATGACGATGAGTACTTTTTAATAGAAAATAGAACCAATTGGTTCAGGTCAAATGTTGATATTGATTCAGTCAGGCGAGTTATTTATGAGGAAATGGATACTATCCCCAATATTATTGAAATTATTTTTGACTCGGTTGGAGTTATTAGAGATGAGAATGGTGTCATTATTTCAGTACCCAATTACGATATCGGCTTACCGGGATCTGGATTGTTAATTTGGCATATTGATGAATCAATAATTTCCGACAATATTCAATTAAATTCAATTAATAATGATCCGAAATACAAGGGAATTGATTTAGAGGAGGCAGGCGGTCCCCAAGATATTGGATACATCAGCACGGCGCTGTTCAGAAATCCATCAATAGGTGAACCGTTCGATATGTGGTATCAAGGCAATCCGGAATATGATGAAGTCAATTCACAGATCAAAGGTAATCCAATTGAGTTTAATTCAATGACTCACCCGAATACGAATTCCAACGCTGGAGCAATATCAAATTTAAATATTGGAAATATTGGATATGCATCAGATAAAATGCAGATTACGATCTCAAATGATTTAACACTTTCGGGTTTTCCTGATACTTCCTTGCATATACTTTATCATACTGATATTACAGGAAATGGGAATAGAGAAATTATCGGTAATGGTAAGAAACTATGGTGGTCGGCTACTGATAATATTGATAAGATGGAATTTTACGAATTACCTTCGGATAGAAATTTATTTGTATTAACTAATACCGGTTATAAAAAGAACTTGGTTGTATTGTCTGATTTGGGTGACTCACTAAAGATGGTTTGGTTCAAATACGAAAATAATTTGGTTGTAGACCATGAAACTATATTATATGATGATTGGGAATTAATTCCATTTTTAACCGGACAGTTTAAAGGTAATCAAGTTATTACCGGTTATGGTCCATCATATATTTTTATCAAAAATGGTAATTTGAAGTCAAGTATTTCAGTCAACATTGCACGTGATAGTGGTATAATTATTGGTGATCAACCGCTTGCTTTCAATGAAATTGAGTTTCAATATATATCAGCAATAGATTTGGATTTGGACGGACGGATTGATGTATTAGCTGTAGATAACTACGGAAAGCTATACGCTTTCAATCAAAATTATACTTACTCAACGGGATTCCCGGTTGATATAGCAGCGATCCCACCAATTCTTGCTAAAAACACTATTGGAGACGAAAAGCCGGAAATAGTTTTTCAGAATAGCGAGGGGGAGATAATAATCCTTAATAATATTGGAGAATTGCAATACAAATTAGCTAATCCAAAAAATAGTAGATTACGTATGCTTAGTGAATATAATAATCGAAATATTATAGTTACCGAATCAACAATTTGGTCTTTTGATGAAGCTAAAAATAATCGTGGGAATGAATGGTCAATGTATTATTCTGATGAAATTAATTCTAATATAATTGAAATTGATTATGTCAAAGAAGTGATAAGTGGTAATGGACTAATTGATAAAAAGCGTACGTATGTTTATCCAAATCCGGTGAGAGATGGAAATGCAAAAATTAGAGTATTCAATTATTCAGCTGAAAAGATTAATTTTAAAATATATGATGCAGCAGGGTATTTTGTTGATGAGATTCACAACGAAATAAACGAACAAAACGAAATATTTGAAGTAGTTTGGGATGTGAGTAATATTGAATCCGGTGTTTATCTAATTAAGATCACAGCAACGAATCATAATCGTAAAGAATCAACAATATTAAAAGTAGGCGTGATTCATTGAAGTATTACTTTATATTGTTATTATTTATTTTACCGATTAATTTAAGTTCTCAAGATCAATATAATCACCCTGAGATTAAGTGGCAAACAATAGAAACCGAGCACTTTAAAATACATTTTTATTCTGATACGGAAATATTAGCTCGTGAAGCAGCTGGAATTCTAGAATATGTTTATCCACTTATTACGGAACTATATCAATATGAGCCAAAGGAAAAGACACATATAATTTTTATAGACACGGAGGATGTTGCCAATGGCGTTGCCTATTATTATGATAATAAGATTGTAATTTGGGCTACACCTTTGGACATCGTTTTGCGTGGCAGCCATAAATGGTTGGAAAATGTTTTAACTCATGAGTTTACTCATATAATTTCTATCCAAAAAGCTATAAAAGCCGGCACATCAATTCCCGGAGCTTTTTTCCAATGGATTGGCTATGAAAACGAGACGCATAAAAATGTATTGTATGGTTATCCCAATACAGTGGTTAGTTATCCAATACCGGCGGCTGTGGTTCCGCCTTGGTTAGCGGAAGGTACCGCACAACATATGTATCCTAATGCCGATTGGGACCATTGGGATTCTCATCGTGATATGATTCTAAGAGATCAAGCATTGAATGATAATTTGATATCTTTTGAGGAGATCAAGACCTTTGGAAAATGTGGAATTGGAAATGAATCGGTATATAATTCCGGCTATGCATTTGTTAATTATATTGCTGAAAAATTCGGAGAAGAAACGTTACGATCATTAATGAAAGAACTATCGAATCCATTTCAATATTCCATAGATAAAGTTATTAAAAATACAACGGGAATTGGCGGAAAAGAATTATTTGAGCAATATTCGAATGAATTAATTGAAAAATATCGAAACTCTACAAAATCAATCATTGAAGATGATAATTATATAAAAATATTACAAGAAAAAGGTACGACGAATTTATATCCAAAATGGTCAAATGATGGAAGTCGATACGCCTACATTTCCAACAAAATAAATGATTATTTTAGTCAGACAGATCTTTATATTTACGATTTTGTTTCCAAAGAAGATAAAAAAATTACTTCGGGTGTACATTCAGCGCCAACGTGGGGAGCCGGAGACAGCATTTTATATTACAGTAAGAAACCAACTTTGAGGGGCTGGAAAGGGTATCGCTATTACGATCTGTATGTTTATAATATTAAAGAAGATAAGGAAATAAGGTTGACAAAATTGGCTCGGGCAGTGTCACCGGTTTTTATCGAATATTTAAATTCAATTGCATACATCGCTATGGACAGCGGAAAGCAGAGCATTTTTATTTATTCATTGGAATCGGAAAAAACGGAAAGGATTAAAGTTTTCAATGACTCAAGAATACTACATAATTTAGTTTTTAATGAAAATGAAAAAAGCTTACTATTTGATTATACAGTTCATCACTTCAGAAATATTGCCACACTATCATTAGATAACTATAATGTTACTGATATTATTTCTACAGTTGATAATGACCAAAGAGATGTTTGTATTACAAATGACGGAAGATTACTTTTTTCTACAGATATAGACGGAATTTATAATATTTCACAATACGATACTTTAGGTGTAAAAACTTATACCAATGTAAAAGGTGGTGCATTTATGCCCAATGTAAGCGAGGATGGTAAAATATTATTTTCATTGTATCAAGAAGGTGGATATAAGATTGCAATAATAGATACTCCGAAAGTAGTTAATTCAACGGCTTATTCTAATCTTGGTAATTCAGAATACAAACCACCTATAAACAATCCGGACGAAAGTATTGCTGAAAAATACCATGATAATTTTGCAAAAATGTTTATGATGCCACGCTTAATGATTGATTATGGTACCATTAAACCGGGATTCTATTTTTATTCGAGTGAAATATTGGAAAAGTTGTCTTTGAGTGGGGGAGTAACCGTTAATTTTGATAAAGATATAGATTTTTCTTTTAATTTAGCTTATCGAAAATTATATCCAACTGTTTATACTGAGTTTATGTATGCTACACGGAATACTGTTGAACAATCTAAATATTCGGTTTACGATATTGATGACAGATTAAAATTTCGCTTTGTTTTAATGCGAGCTGGACTGCAATTACCCTTTTTTGGTAATGATGCAATTGATATTTATGCGCAATGGCAAAGATATCGAGCATACATTAAAGAAAGTATTAGTAATGTAAGTTCTGAGGTTGGATATGCTTATGATTATTATCGCGGTTTATTAACAGGTGTTAAATTCGGTTGGGATAATATAAAAGTAACCGTTGATCGAAATATTAATCCTTCGAAGGGCTATAAATTCAAAGTAAATATCTCTTATGAAATGAATGATTTTATTGAGGGACTAAATTTATCAAATTCCGGAACACTAGTTGAAGAATTTGCTCCGAATAATTATTTAAAAATTGATGCAATGGGTTCTTTTCACACTACTATTTTACCATCAAAAAGATGGACTTTGAATTTTACTGCGAAAAGTGGTTGGTTATCTAATTCTTCGGTTGAGTCATTTTTCAACTATTTTGGAGGCGGTATGGATGGTATTCAAGGCTACCCATATTATAGCTTTGAAGGAACAAATTCTGTTTTTTCGGAAGTTACCTTGCGGATTCCGATGTTTAGGCAAGAGCACATACCGTTAGGTTGGATGATATGGCAAAATTCCACAATTGGCATTGAATATCAATTTGGTGATACCTGGACTGATGAATTTAATATGAAACAGTCTGTAGGTCTTCAATTGCGATTCAATGGATTTTCGTTTTATAATTATCCAACAGCATTAGGTTTTGAAGTTCACCATGGCTTAACAACTTTTACTAAATTCAGCAACGGTGACGAAATAAACTACGGTGATGAGAATCGATATTATCTAACTTTATTATTTGGATTTTAATTTGCGGAAAATAATTGCAATATTCATAATAATTTCTACTATTGTATGTGGAGAGGATTTATTAAAAAATCTAGATAATCGTTTTGCGACAAAAATAGATTTAACAAATCTTGTTAACAATTCAATATTCTCGGATTCATTAGATATTAATAGTAAGCCATCTCCGCTAAAACCGATGATGGCTTCATTAGTCATACCCGGATTTGGACAATATTTAAATCGTTCCCCATGGTGGAAAACAGCTTTATTTGCCAGTGTTGAAGTTGCGGGTATAGTAGGATACATCTCTTGGACAAATAAAGCAGATGATATTACTAAAGAATATGAAAATTGGGCTGATGAGCATTGGAATATGAATAGTTGGGTAAATGGTAGCGCAATCTTGCTAAGCGATATAAAATCAAATGGATTCCCCAATGTTAATGATGTACGGATTGATGGAAGTCACCACATTACTATTATCATAAATGGAAAATATGAATCCTCCGAAATATTATTGGAAAATCCTAATATTGAATATGTTGAATTAAGAGATTGGGATTTTTATGAAGGGATCGGTAAATATGATCAATTTGTAGCCGGTTGGGATGATGCAATATCAAATTGGGAAATAGTACGAAAGAAGATCAAGAATGGAGAAGATGAATTAATAGTAATGACCCCCAATAAACAGCATTATTTAAATTTACGTAATGATAGCAATATTCTTTATAAAAATGCTAAGTTTGCCGCTAGCGCATTACTATTTAACCATATATTTAGCGCATTAGACGCATTATGGAATGCCAATAAAAACAAAGAACTATCTTATAAGTTAGACGTATCTATAGGATCAGAATCAAATTATGTAATCAAAGGAATATCGGTTCAATGGAATTTGTAAAGAGAATGACCAAAATACGAATAATTAATTTTATATTAATCGTAATTAGTTTAGGAATAATCGTTAATTGCGCTGGAAAAAACCCGGTTGAGAAATTACCGCTTGAAGAGCGATATAAACGCGGACAAGAATTTCTTGAGAATAAGAAGTATTATAATGCGCAACAGGAATTCCAAATCATTGTATTAAGTGGTTCACACACCGAGTGGGGCGATGATGCACAATTTTATTTGGCAGAATCATATTTTAAGAACAAGGAATATATTATAGCAATTAATGAATACGAACGATTAACTCGTAAAATGAAATATAGTCCATATGTTGAAAAATGTAGATGGCGGATTTGTGAGGCATATGTTGCCGAATCTCCAAATTATTATCATGATCAAAGTAATACACATAAGGCATTACAAAAACTCCAGGAATTCATTGATGAGTATCCTGATTCAGAATATCGTGATAAAGCAAATAAAACAATTAAGAAGCTTCGTAATAAATTGGCCGAAAAAATATTAGAAACAGCATTATTGTACATAAAACTACATGCTTATGATTCTGCTATAGTAGCCTTCGAAGATTTATTAGGACAATACTACGACACTGATCTTGCAGAAGAAGCACATGTTGGAATAATTCGGTCATATTCGTTAATGAAAAAAGTAGAAGAAGCAGAAAATTATTACAAATCTAATGAGGGCAAAATTTCATCATCTGCTTTAAAAGCGAAATCTCTTGAATATATTAAATCAGCAGAATCGGACGGAAACAAATGAAAAAATGTATATTTGGCGGTACATTTGATCCTCCTCATATAGGACATTTATTAATTGCTCAAACGATTTGCGAAGAAGAGAAATTTGATAAACTTATTTTTGTTCTAGCTCTTAAAAATCCACATAAATCTGACAATAATACTTCTTCGATTGATAAAAGATTGAAAATGTTGGAAATTGCTGTTGAGGGAAATCCCCATTTTGAAATATCAGATGCTGAGATTAAGAGAGGGGGGATTTCCTACTCTATTGATACAATTAGACATATTAAAAAGGAACAAAAACTTAAACGAGATGAATTGTATTTTTTAATTGGTAGTGATATTCTTAAAACTTTTCATAAATGGCATGAACCATTAAAAATATTGGAAGAATGTCAAGTTATTGTAGCAATTCGTCCCGGATTTAAACCAAGTTCTGTTCCAAGTTGGATTTTAAGTAAAATTCAATTCGCAAATATTCCACGATTTGAATTATCAGCTACTCAGATTCGTAAAAGATGGAAGGAAAATAAAACTATACGATATATGGTGACACAACCTGTTTGGGAATTCATAAATAAGAATTCACTGTATATCTAATGCTCATTAGTCTTCTTTATTTAATTATCGGCGGTGCCTTTCTATTTTTTGGAGCAGATTGGTTAGTAAAAAGTGCTGTCTTTTTTGCAAATCGTTTAAAAATATCATCTTTTGTAATTGGATTAACTGTAGTTGCTTTTGGAACGTCATTGCCAGAATTAGTTATCAGCATGAATGCAGTATTAACCGATGCATCGGCCATTGCTATTGGAAACATCGTTGGTTCTAATATTGCAAATGTCGGATTAGTACTCGGGTTTACTTCATTAATTTTTCCCATGGCTATTCATTTCCAACGTATAAAACGAGATTTGTACATATATTTATTTGTTTGCTTTGTTTTTGTTGTGTTTCTATATGATGGAGTTATTTCTAGAGTTGAAGGAATTGCATTATTCATAGGAATAGTTCTCTATACTTGGTCGTGTATAAGATTTAAGCGAGAGCAGGATGTTGAATCGGTAACACCCATTGGAAAAACCGGTAAAGCATTGATACTATTTGTACTTGGAATTATCGGATTGTATCTTGGAGCAGATCTATTTGTTAAAGGAGCTATAGAACTTGCAAGTATATTAGGTGTGAGTGAAGTGGTAATTGGTATGTCGGTTGTGGCACTCGGAACGTCCCTGCCGGAGTTATCAACTTGTTTCGTTGCATCGTTTCGCAAGGAACACGCTATTTCAGTTGGTAATATAATTGGGTCAAATTTATTTAATATTTTATCAGTGATTGGTATTGTCGGTTTTGTAAAACCGATAATTAGTCCGCAAGAAATCATGACTTTTGAAATTCCTATCATGATTGCCTTTGGACTAATACTCATACCATTAGGACTAGTAAAACAACCTATTTCTAGAATTTATTCGTTTCTCTTAATTACAGCATATTTTGCATTTATTTACGGTTTATTCTTAAGATAGTAACATAAATTCAATGTAATTATAATGATTGGTTTTAATAATGTAACATATACTTATCCAAATGGAATGGGCGTTTTTAATGTCCATTTTAGGATATTACCCGGCGAGTTTTCCTTTCTAATCGGACCTTCAGGAGCGGGAAAAACAACTATTATTCGATTGATTTATATGGATTTATTACCGGATAAAGGTGAAGTTAATGTAAATCGATATTCGTCAAAAAAAATTAGAAAACGTAAAATTCCGCACTTAAGACGTGATATTGGAATGATTTTCCAGAATTTCAATTTGTTGAATGATCGAAATTTATTTGAAAATGTTGCATTACCGCTTCACATAGTTGGTTATAATAAAAAAGAAATTCGAGATAGAGTGATAGCAATTTTAATAGAAGTTGGTCTCGAAGATAAAGCGTATGAATATCCATGGGAATTATCTGGTGGAGAACAACAAAGAGCATGTATTGCGCGAGGACTTGTAAAAGATCCTGATATTATTCTAGCAGATGAACCAACAGGGAATTTGGATCCTTCAACTGCATTGCAGATAATCAGATTATTAGAACGAATTAATAGAAAAGGAACTGCGGTTTTAATGGCTTCTCACAATTATAGATTAATTAAAGAATTAGGTCACCGTTTTATTGAAATTAAAAATGGAATTATACAAAGCAGATGAGTAAACTGATTTATCTATTGTATGAAGGGATAAGAAATCTATGGAGACATAAGTTAACAACCTTTACAGCCATTGGATCAGTATTTTTTTCTTTATTGATAATTGGTATCTTCATAATAGTCCAACAGAATTCCCACCAGTTAATAGATTACGTCAGATCAGAATATAGAATTGAAGTGTTCTTTGAAGATCATGTGAATAATGAGGACGCACAGCTAATAGTAGATCAAATAAAAGAATTAGATGGCGTGCAATCCATTGCTATAGTTACAAAAGAAGATGCATTAAAGATATATCAAGATCAATTTGATGAAAATCTGATTGATATATTAGGGTACAATCCGCTTCCTAACAGCGCTGTGATAAATATAGACAAACATGGTAATTCGGAAGTTGATGTTGAACCATTAATTACTAATTTGGAAAAAATTTCAAATGTTAATGAAGTGGTCTATGAAGGGACTTTAATCAGACGAGTAGAATACTTTTATAAAACCATCGTTAAAATAATATCATATATTGCCATTGGATTGTTAGTAATTACTATAATTGTGATTTCAAATACAGTAAAACTATCTGTCTATGCTAAACGAGACCTTATTCAGAATTTAAAATCCATTGGTGCTACAAAAATGTTTATAAAAACTCCATTCATTATTGAAGGTATTTTAGACGGAATTTTAGGTTCGCTATTAGCGATTATAGTATTATTTGTCGCAGTGAGAAGCGCAAATGCATATTTTGCAGATTTATTCTCATTCAAAATATTATTTAATATATATGGTATGGTTTGGTTGATGGCAATTGCGATTTTAATTGGTTTGATAGGAAGTTACAGAGGAATAAGAGTTCTACTAAAATAAACTCAATATTGACAGTCAATTTTTAAATGCTCTAAATTTAAGGTTATGGATAAACTAAAATATACTCATTTGAATGAAAGGGAAAGCAATATCTTACGTATTGTAATTGAAGATTATATTGTAGAAAACCGTCCGGTTGCATCAAATAATATTAAAGTAAAGTATAATATTCCTTTCAGTCCTGCCACAATTAGAAATATTTTGGCAAGGTTGGAATATTTTGGATTCCTAAGTCATGCTTATACATCATCGGGGCGTGTTCCGACTGATTTAGGTTATCGTTATTATGTAGATAATGTCATCAATCATGATGAAATGGAAACAGGGTTGTTCGAAAATATTAGAGAACAACTGTTAAATGTATCCGCCAATGTCGATGAATTAATGCAAGATACAGCTCTAATGCTAGCTAAAGTGAGCGGTTTATTTGGAGTTGTGATAATCTCTGAAGTACGAAAAAGTATATTAACAGAAATTGAACTAGTATCATTGTCATCTGATAGATTAATGATGGTTATTGCATTAAAATCTGGATTGCTGAAATCACTTGTATTAAACCTTAATATTTCAGTTAGTCCAAATGATATAACTATTGTAAACCGAATATTACGTGAAAGATTAATTGGACTTAGTGTCGATGAAATACAAGCTTCAATATCTGATTTATTGAAAAATTATAATGTGCCACAACATGAAATTATTCAGATAATTTTTCATCACCCGCAACTTCCATTCCAATTGAATAGAAATAATCAATTGTATGTGTCATCCTATCAAGGGTTATTAAGTCATCCTGAATTTCAGGAATATGAAATATTACAAAAAACAATTTCAGGTCTGGATGAAAAACATATAAAGCATATTTTATCCAATAAAATTTTAAAGCAAAATATGCTTACAATAATCGGAAATGAGAGTGAAAATGATTTATTAAATCATTGTTCCATAATTGCCGCTAGTTTTGAAAGTGATTCAATCACCGGGAAACTTGGCATATTTGGACCAACTCGCATTCCATATAAAAATATAATTAGAATTTTAAAAGAATTTGTGGAGATTATGCCTAATGTCTGTTGAGAAGAAAAGCACGCCAAAAAATGGTTCACCAATTGCCGGAGAACCAACAAAAAAGAAAAGTACAAAGCCTAGATTGTCGGGTGATAAAAAGAAAATCCTAGAATTAACAAATCAAGTTGCTGAACTTAAAGATAAAAGACTGCGATTAAAGGCTGAATTCGAGAATTTTAGAAAACGACGCGATAAAGAAATGTTGCGAATGTTTGAATATGAAGGAGAAGGGATTCTAAAAGATTTGTTACCAATAGTAGATGATTTAGAGAGAGTCGTGAACGTGGTCAAAAGTGAAACTAAGAAGGATGATGTAATTATAAATGATGGTATGAAATTAATTATCGCAAAAATTGAAAAATATTTTACAAAATGGCAGGTTCAACCAATTGGCAAACCCGGTGATTTCCTTGATATCGATTTGCACGATGCGATGATGGTTAAGACTGAAAAGGGAAAAAAGGATAATGAAATTTTGGAAGTATTTGAAAAAGGTTATAAATATAAAGATCATGTATTGCGTCACGCTAAGGTTATTGTAAATAAGAAATGAGAGATTTATACGAAATATTAGGCGTCGACAAAGGCGCTTCTAAGGATGAATTAAAGCGTGCATATCGCAATATTGCGAAGAAATACCATCCTGACCGCAACCCCGATAATAAAGAAGCTGAGCAAAAATTCAAGGAAGCCGCAGAAGCTTATGCAGCTTTAAATGATGATAATAAGCGCGCAAAATATGATCAATTTGGTCATGCGGGAGTTGGAATGGGTGATATGGGGGGACAAGGATTCGATGGCATGCATTTCTCGATGGAGGATATATTCAGCCAATTCGGTAGCATATTTGGTGGCCGTCATCCATTTGAAGATATTTTTGGAATGGGTGGTGGTACCACTCAATCAGCTCGTAGTGGGTATCGCAAAGCTAAGGATTTGCGAGTATCGCTACAATTGGAATTTATTGATATTTTAAACGGTACAGAAAAAACTATAAAAATAAAACGCAATGAAACCTGTAAAACTTGCGATGGAAGTGGAGCTAAGCAAGGTACGCACCCTACTCAATGTAAACAGTGTAATGGCAGTGGTCAAGTAAGACAAGTGAGGCAATCTTTTTTTGGGCAATCTGTAGTTGTGACTGATTGTCCCCTTTGTCATGGATCAGGGGAATTTATTGAGAATCCTTGTTCATCTTGTAATGGTAGTGGTATTAGAAGAGAAACTGTATCAATTAAAGTAAAAGTTCCGAAGGGTGTTGAAAACGGTAATTACATGACACTTGATAGGCAAGGGAATAAAGGAGGTAAAGGAATCCAACCTGGTGATTTACTGGTATTTTTCGAAGAAAAACCACATGAATATTTTGTTAGAAATGGAACAGACATTATATTGGAAGCTCATATTGAGATCGCTCAAGCTGTATTAGGTGATTCTATAACAGTACCAACAATTGATGGCAAAGCCAGTCTAAAAATTCCTAAAGGAATGCAATCAGGACAGGTTTTGCGAATGCGTGGTAAAGGTTTACCACGTCTCCGAAGTAATTATCGTGGTGATCAATTAATTAGAATAATAGTTGAAATTCCTACTTCATTATCTAAGCAAGAAAAGAACCTATATAATGAATTAGATAAAATTTCGGGATCAAAAAACCCGTCTTTCAATAAAATGGAATTATAATGCCTTTACTGACTTCTCAAGAAAAAAACTTGACTATTTTTTTATTGAGTACTGTTTTAATAGGTTCCGTAATTGGCATTTTTAGACATAATTTGTTAAGGACACCTGAAATTCTATTAGCGCAAAATAATTTACCGTCATATATTAAAGAAATTGAAAAAGATAATATTATTGAGAAACATAACAATATAATAAAAGAACGATCTCAGTTAGCAAATGCTACGGTAATAAATACAAAGAGTAAAATTGGTAATAATAATAGTAATATCGATTCAAAATCAGTTCAAAAAGTAACCACAGATATTGTGGCGAATAAAACTAAATCAAATAAAAAAAAGATTAAGCAAAATCCATTAGAAATAATTAATATTAACATCGCCAGTAAAGAAGATTTTATGACGCTACCATATATTGGCGAAGTGAAAGCAGGGAGAATTATTCAACTTAGAAATGAATTGGGTACTTTTATATCAATAAAAGATTTAGAAAAAGTTAAGGGAATTGGACCAAAAACATTAGCCAGGTTAGAACCATTTATAACCATATAATAGGAATTGAAAGACATGGATAAAAAAGTTCAACACAAAACAGATTGGATTGAATTACTAATCGTATTAGCGATTGTATTTTTAATAATCGCAATTTATGTACCAGTAGCGATTTGGGCAGATGAAGACCATTTTGAAGAACTAAGTCATTCACGTATGCAAAATATATATGATATCGAACGATTTTATGCTCAATTAACAAATGAATATCATCAAAATGGATATGAGGCAATGCATATAATTAATGCTGTGGCCGATTCGGTTACTGCTGATTCTAATTATGTTGGTGAACAAAAATTAAATTTATTAGGCAGCATAATAGACGTTAATGTACCGCTAGGATTTGGAGTAGAGTTCGATACAACTTTTGGCTTCCATATATTCAAACGTGATACGACAATGGATACTACCTCTACAGTTATTATGTATTCAGAAGAATTGTCAAGGAATGACACAATATTTGTGCAAAAAAAAGAAGTCGCTAATTTGCAAGAGGATCCTGCATTTAGAGGTGTGATTAGCGAAGAACCATTAGAAATCGTAGCAGTCGATTCGTATTATGATAGGTATCGACCGGATTCCACACAATTCTTCTGTCCTATTATAAATAAACCGTTTAAATTAACTTTCAAGGAAGATGGTTTCCGTGTAGAAAGCCCTATCGAAGAAACATATAAAAAACGTAAATATTTAGTATTCTCCTTCAAGGCTGATAACCAAGGATATATTGAAGACGGTGTTGCCAGTTGGGATTAATTAACAACTAAGATAAATAATACTAATTGATATGAATAGTCTAATAATTACTGACACCCATATTTTATTTGGTGAATGGTCATCTATTAAGAATAAATTTGTACTAAAAGATTTAAAGTATATAGCTCTATCAAAACCTATTAAGGAAGTACTAAAATCTCAAAATGCCATTCGTACTGTTCTAAAAGAAGCATTAGATACGTTTCCTATGCAAGGAAACCAAGTCGCTATAGCGATAGATGATGAATTACTATATCATGATAAGTTCACAAGTGATGAATCCTTAACAAAACGTGAAATCTGGGATTATATCCAGTGGGAAACAAAACAAAAATGGGGTGAGTTAGGTAATTATTATACAACATTTACCGAAATTGATTCACCAAATCCTAATGTTTTACATAGTATAACATGCCCGTCATTCCTTGTAACTGAAATTAAAGCTATTATCACTAACCAAGGTGGTAAGCCAATTTGGGCAGGTCCAGTTAGTACTGTTTATTTGGAAAATAGGGAATATCGTAATCCGATTTATATGACTGATGATGATTCATTTATAAAATTCTTTTATCGTGGTCGCGATGGATATAGCGAAGGTAAATTACGATTCCTTGCCGGTCAACCAAATGTTACAATTGGAATTGGAGAAAAAGAAGAACAAGCAAATTTATTTAGTTTTCCTAGCGAAGCAAGAGAATTTGTTACTATTGATCTTCTCGCTGATGCAAAAAATACACATTTACGTCAATTCAGACATAAGCGAATAATACCCTTTGAAGGAATAGAAGTAAAAATTGATGATATACCGGAAGATGTATCATTTATATCATTAAATGCACTCTCAATTATGATCCGTGATTTTTCCTTTGATAACTTGGTGGACTTTTTCAATCCAACACAAATACAAAATCGGCGATATGAAGGAATTGGTAAACTTTCATTTGATCTAGAAGGGAAGAGACTTAATATTATAGAAGAACTGTCTGATAAAAAACCTAAGACAACTGTCGATTTAAAAATTCGGAAAGAGAGAGCTGATAAAAAGCAAGCTAAGAAAGATAGAGCCGATAAAAAGCAAGCTAAGATAGACAGAGCCGATAAAAAAAAGGCTGAGAAAGAGCAAGCCGAGAAAGACAGAGCTAATAAAAAGCAGGCCAAGAAAGACAGAGTTGATAAAAAGAAACCCCAGAAAAAGAAGATTGCAAAAGATAAAAATAAGTATAAAAAAGTAAATATATCACCTTTTTTACTAATTATATTACTTAGTTTATTGGGTTACTACATATTTTACACCGAAAATGGCGCGGATTTATTATCGGATATAAAGGAAAAAGTTGGTTTGACTCAATCAAATGATAAGTCAGATGGCTTAATTTTCTTCGATCAACAGTTTAATCAATCTGCGACACTTATAAATACGTATTCAACACTTACATCTATTGTTTCGCCTGATAGTTTAATATCATTTAAAATTATTAATACCTCAGGTTCAATTGAATTTATCGGTAAAGATTCTTTAGATATTCCAAATTTTGAACCGACTTTTTATTCTATTGAACCAATCGATTGTTGTGGGGGAATTAAACAGCAGATTGATTTTAATATTACATCGTTACCCGATATTAAATCTAATATTTGGATAAATTTATTTGACGTCGTAAATCAACTACAATCTTCCTTAGGAATAAATAAGCTTCGACAATTAGATATGATTAGTGAAAATGGTACAAACTATAATCCGATTATTTTTGAAGTTGATTCATTATCACAAATTGATTTGACGATTCAATATCTAAAATTTATTGGCGATAATGTAATTGTTAGAAAGATTGAAATCGCCAATACACCTCCCACTAATAATTATAGTGGCATATTCTACATAGCTGTATTTGAACCATTATAAAGTATAATAAATGCAGATATTAGCCGGTAGATATAAGGGTGTTAGCATCCAAACTTCGGCTAAATATGAATACCGTCCTACTCAATCGAAAGTACGCAAAAGTCTTTTTGACATTCTCGGTGATTTAAGCAATAAAACAGTAATTGATTTATTTGCAGGATCCGGAATATTAGGATTTGAAGCACTTAGCAGGATGGCAAAAAGCGTTATCTTTGTTGAAACGAATAAATATTTAGTGCAATTGTTGTATAAGAATTGTTTAAAATTTGATCAACAAAAATGTATCATTAGAAAAAATGATGTATACAAATTTCTTATTGAAAAACACTCAGCTGATTTAATATTGGTTGACCCACCATATGGTCAAAAAGATTTAAATTTATTAATTGAATTATGCTTAAAGATACTCAATATGGATGGAACGTTAGTATTGGAAACATCCACGAAAGATGAGCATATTCATGCTGATAGTGAAAGAATTTATGGAAGTACAAGACTTTCCTTTTGGAGAAAATAATGAAAACAATAATATATCCCGGAACATTTGATCCTATTCACAACGGACATATAAATATCGCTGAACGGGCAGCGACGTTATTTGATAAATTAATTTTTGTTGTCGCTGATAATGATCAAAAATCATCGATGTTTACTGTTAAAGAACGCATTATAATGATCGAAAGAGCGACAGAACATATAAATAATATCACTGTTAATTCGACTTCGGATTTGATTGTTAATTTCGCAAAACGCAAGAAGGCTGTAGCTCTAATCCGTGGATTGAGGCATGTTAGTGATCTTGAATTTGAATTCCAGATGGCATTGATGAATTTCCACTTAAATCCTGAAATCGTTACGCTACTTATGATGCCAGATGAGAAATATATCCATATAAATTCTACGGTAATAAAAAATGTATCGAGACTTCACGGAGATATTTCTATTTATGTTCCGAAAAGTGTTGAAGAGTGTTTGAATAATAAAAATAAATAAATTATTGTGCCTACCTACGATTACATTTGTACTGACTGTAATTATAAATTTGAACATTTTCAATCAATGTCTGATGAACCAATTCGTGTATGTCCGAATTGTAGCGGAAGAGTACGTCGGTTAATAAGTGGTGGAACAGGTTTAATATTTAAAGGAAGCGGATATTATTTAACCGATTATAAGAGAAAATCAGATTCGCCGAAAGTCCTTAAAAAACCGATAAAATCCAAAGAAACTAAGACAAAAAAGGATAAAAATGACTGATTATAAATTAGTTAAAGTACCGGATAACGGTGAAATAATTAAATATATTAATGGAATACTTGAAGTACCAAATAATCCAATTATACCATTCATCCGTGGCGATGGAATTGGACCGGATATTTGGTCAGCGGCGGTTAGAGTATTTGACGTAGCAGTGCAAAAAGCGTTTAATAACACTAACAAAATTGAATGGATGGAAATATTTGCCGGAGAGAAAGCGCATGAACTATCAGGTGAATGGTTACCGGAAGAAACTCCGCAAATAATAAAAGATTTTTCTGTTGCAATTAAAGGACCACTAACTACGCCGGTTGGTGGTGGGATAAGAAGTTTGAATGTATCATTACGGCAAATATTAGATTTATTTGCTTGCATTAGACCGGTTAGATACTTTGAAGGAGTGCCTAGTCCGGTAAATGATCCGGGTAAATTAAATGTAGTGATATATCGTGAAAATACCGAAGATGTATATGCTGGAATCGAGTGGAAAAGTGGATCAAAAGAATCAAAAAAACTAATTGAATATATTAGAGATAACTTTGGTAAAAATATTAGAGATTTGTCAGGTATTGGAATTAAACCAATTAGTCCATTCGGTAGTAAAAGATTAGTAAAAAAAGCTATTCAATTTGCGGTGGACCAAAATCGTTCATCTGTCACACTCGTTCATAAAGGAAATATACAAAAATATACAGAAGGTGCATTCCGTGATTGGGGCTATGAAGTCGCTAAAAGCGATTTTTCTTCACAAGTTGTAACAGAGGCTGATCTTTGGGATAAATATGATGGTAAAGCGAATGGGAAAATTGTGATAAAAGACAGAATTGCAGATTCAATGTTTCAGCAAATATTGCTTAGACCGGAAGAATATGATGTTCTTGCAACAACTAATTTAAACGGTGATTATATTTCTGACGCATGTGCTGCACAAGTTGGTGGTCTTGGATTAGCCCCCGGTGCCAATATGTCTGATGAGGTTGCGCTATTTGAAGCTACACATGGCACAGCTCCAAAATATGCCGGTCAAAATAAAGTTAATCCCGGTTCTATAATACTATCCGGTGTAATGATGCTTGAGCATATTGGATGGCAAAAGGCTGCAGATATGATTGTTGATGCAATTCAGCGTACAATCAACCAAAAAACAGTAACTTATGATTTAGAACGGCAAATGGAAGGTGCGACAAAAGTATCAACTTCCGGTTTTGCCGATGCAATAATAACGAATTTGTAAATTATTAAAAAAGGCACTGTAGCCTTTATTAAATTATGTTTATAGACTATACAAAGGTTACTTGTTATTCAGGCAAGGGCGGTGCAGGAAGGATATCGTTTAGACGGGAAAAATTTGTGCCAAAAGGTGGACCGGATGGTGGTAATGGTGGAAAAGGTGGTGATATTGTTTTTATAGTTGATGCTAATCTGTATACATTACAAGATGTTCGATACAACCGAATTTATAGAGCACAACATGGTGAACCTGGTGGGAAAAGCGAAAGAACAGGAAAGAACGGCGCTGATTTATTAATTCGTGTGCCTCCCGGGACCATAATCAAAGATTCTGAAAGTGATAAAGTTTTAGCCGATTTAGTTGACGATGATGACACATATATTTCATGTAAAGGCGGAATTGGTGGTAGAGGTAATGTAAATTTTAAATCAGCAACAAATCAAACTCCAAGAATTGCACAGCCGGGAATGCCAGGTGAGAAAGGTACCTTTAATTTAGAGTTAAAAGTATTAGCTGATGTAGGTTTAGTCGGTTTACCGAATGCAGGAAAATCAACTTTGCTTGCGAGGATTACATCGGCGACACCGAAAATCGCAGATTATCCCTTTACTACATTACAACCATATTTAGGTATAGTTAAGGTTGGCAATTTTAAATCATTTGTGATGGCAGATATACCGGGAATTATTGAAGGTGCAAGTGAAGGGAAAGGTTTAGGACATCAGTTCTTAAAGCACATAGAAAGAAATAGATTGTTGCTATTTTTAATTGATTCTCAAAACGAGGAGCCATTAAATACATTAAAAATATTAAGAGAGGAGCTATATGCACATAATTCATCATTAAAAGAAAAACCCTCCATTATTGTGAGGTCTAAATTTGATATAATCATTAATGATGAATCACGAATTGAATGGCCAATTGAAATGGGTAATTATATTGATATATCAGCAGTTACAGGTTATGGAATTGATAAATTAATTAAGCTAATTGATAAGAAATTGAATGAAAATTGATCAAATTGCAGCGATATTCAATTTGCTAAATGTTCCGAAAGTTGGTCCTCAAAAAGTACGGAATCTTGTTTCAAAATTTAATATACCTGAAAATATTTTTTCATTAACGGAACAGGAACTTTGCAGTGTAGAAGGAATTGACCAGAAATCAGCAAAGGCAATACGGTCCTTCAAAAATTTTGAAATTGGTAAAAAGTTAGCTGAGAAAACTATTTCACAGGGTATTACAATATTTACTTTATGGGATAAAGAATATCCACAATTATTAAAAAAAATATATGACCCGCCGGTATTACTTTTTTCAATTGGTAAACCGTTAAATGCAAAAGAAGATGCAGTAGCTATAGTAGGTACAAGATCCGCAACACAATATGGCAAACGGGTAACAATAAAATTAGCAACTGAGCTTTCAAGTAAAAATATTGTGATAGTCAGTGGATTGGCTCGTGGGATAGACACTTATGCACATACTGCTACCGTGCAGAATATGCAACGTACAATAGCTGTTTTAGGTAGTGGAATAGATATAATTTACCCTTCTGAAAATCGAAAATTATTTGAAAATATTTTGGAAAAAGGAACAATAGTAAGTGAATTTCCGGTTGGGACAAAACCTGAAGCGAGCAATTTTCCGAAAAGGAATCGAATAATTAGCGGATTATGTCATGCTACTGTTGTTGTAGAAGCCGGAAATAAAAGTGGTGCTATTCTTACAGCGTTAAATGCAGTTGATCAAAATAGAGAAATATTTGCTGTACCCGGACGAATTGATGATAAACAAAGTTTAGGGTGTATTAGATTAATCCGTAACGGAGCGATACCTGTCCAAAATGGTGAACAAGTTATTGATAATATTAAAAATCAACTTTTTAATCCAATTACACCGGTCCAACAAAATATTAAATTGGATTTAACGAATGAAGAACAGAAAGTATTTAAACATTTATCAAATGATCCGATACATATTGATTTACTAAGTGAAAAATCAGGGATCGGTGTAACATCTTTGCTGGGAATATTACTATCTTTGGAATTAAAAGGTGCAATTATGCAAATAGGCGGGAAGCAATTTGTTATATCTTAAAAATGTGTTTTATCAACTTGAACTTAGTATTACTGAGAAGTAATTTCGCCGGTTGGTTTTTAACAATAATTATAAGGAGAGGTGGCCGAGCTGGCTGAAGGCGCTCGCCTGCTAAGTGAGTGTTCCGCTTGAAACGGAACCGAGGGTTCGAATCCCTCCCTCTCCGCAATACAAACGAATACTAAGAATAATATAATGATAGAAGATAAGAAAAAAATAATACCCGATCATATAACAGAACAACAAAAGAAAGATACCGGATTAGCGTTAACCTTATTATTCCTTATAATAGGACTAATTACGAAAGATGTACTATTTTTCAAATTAACAATCCCTATTATATTGTTTACGATGTTAATTCCTAAGTTATTATATCCGGTTGCAATATTTTGGTATAGCCTATCAAACTTGCTTGGATTTTTTATTTCAAAGATTGTTTTGTCAGTTATATTTATACTATTAATCGTACCCTTTGGATTATTTCGAAGATTGTTTGGAAAAGATAATTTACAATTAAGACAATTTAAAGTATCAAAAAGTTCTGTCTTGATAAATAAAAATCACACCTACACACGTAAAGATATAATAAAACCATTTTAAGATAAAATATGTCAGAATATATTTTAGGAATATCAGCTTACTATCACGATAGCGCAGCTGCGATTATTAGAGACGGTGAAATATTAGCTGCCGCACATGAAGAACGATTCACCAGAATCAAACATGATATGTCATTTCCAACTAATGCAGTAAAATATGTATTAAAAGAAGCAGGAATAGATTTTGAAGATTTAACAATTATTTCTTTCTATGATAAACCATTAATTAAGTTTGAGAGATTACTGGAAACTTATCATGCTTTCGCGCCAAAAGGTTTAGCAAGTTTTGTGACAGCAATTCCGGTTTGGATAAAAGAAAAATTATTTATGAGAAGAATGTTGAATAACAAATTTTCAGAATTATTAACAAATCCCAGTAATAAATCAAAAATTCCACTGCATTTCCCTGAACATCATTTATCTCATGCCGCTAGCGCATTTTATCCATCTCCATTTAAGGAAGCTGCAATTTTAACTATTGATGGAGTAGGTGAATGGGCTACATCAACTATCGGTTATGGAATCGGTAGTCAAATTACTATCCTAAAAGAACTTCATTTCCCTCATTCTGTTGGATTATTATACTCTGCGTTTACATATTATACCGGATTCCGAGTAAATAGCGGAGAATATAAATTGATGGGCTTAGCTCCTTACGGTATCCCCAATTCTGAGCAAACTCAACAATTTAAAGAATTAATTTATAAAGAATTAATTGATGTTAGAGAAGATGGATCAATTCTTCTCAATATGAAATATTTTAATTTTGCCACTGGTCTTAAAATGTGTAATAATAAAAAATGGGAAGAATTATTCGGTATTCCTCCTCGCAAAAGTGAAACAGATATTACTCAGGAATATATGAATATGGCTCTGGCAATACAGCAAGTTACAGAAGACATCGTTTTACGATTAGCAAAAACTGCAAAAGAGCTTACTAAAAAAGACTATCTAGTTATGGCGGGTGGTGTTGCTTTAAATAGTGTAGCAAACGGTAAATTATTGCAAAGTGGATTATTTAAGGATATTTGGATTCAGCCGGCTGCAGGTGATGCAGGAGGAGCGGTTGGTGCAGCATTAGCATCTTGGTATATTGGAACAGATAAACAAAGGAACTTTAAAAAGAATTCTGATTCTATGATGGGTGCATATCTCGGACCGGAGTTTGGAGAAAAACAAATTCAAGCTGTTCTATCTAAATTTGATGCTAATTATTCATATTATGATGATTTTAATAAGCTTTCCAAAGATATTGCAAGTTTGATTGATAAAGGTAATGTAATTGGGTGGTTCCAAGGTCGTATGGAATATGGTCCGAGAGCATTAGGTAATAGAAGTATCATAGGAGACGCACGAAATCCCAAAATGCAGAAAAAAATGAACCTGAAAATAAAATATCGTGAAGGGTTTAGACCGTTTGCGCCGTCCGTTTTGGAAGAAGATATTGGAGAATATTTCGAACTTGATCGACCAAGTCCATACATGCTTTTAGTCGTTCCCATTAAAGAGAGTAGGAGAATACCTAGACCTAAGAATTATGACAGTTTACAACTTCTTGATCGTTTATATCAATTAGGTTCAGATGTACCAGCCATTACTCATGTTGATTATTCAGGCCGTCTTCAAAGTGTGAATAAAAATACTAATCCAAAATACTGGCAGGTAATAAATGAATTTAAAAAATTAACTGGATATGGCATAATCGTGAATACAAGTTTTAATGTACGAGGTGAACCGATTGTATGTACTCCTGAAGATGGATATCGATGTTTTATGCGCACTGAAATGGATTATCTTGTGCTTGGTAATTATTTATTAAAGAAAAATGATCAACCATCTTGGCAAGAAAAAGAAAATTGGGAAGAAAAATTTAAACTTGATTGATATTATATTGATTATAGTAAATTTTACAAACTAATAAATATAGGTTTAATATGGAATTTTTAAAGGATATTTGGGGATTCGTAAAACACCGAAAAAAATATTGGCTGTTACCAATAATATTCGTCTTACTTCTTTTTGGTTTATTGATAGTTATTGGTGGTGGTACAGCTGCTGCGCCTTTTATTTATACATTATTTTAATCAATAATAGATTTATAAGAAGTAGCTGCATTTTACTAGAAATCTGAAATAATATAATTTATATTAAATAGCATCGGTTATATCTGATCCATGTGATGCTAACTATATATCACCGTTGTAAGTATAATTTATTAAGTTTAATTTTATAATCTTATTATAAATCAAACTAGTTTGAGAAGTATCATGAAACACTATATTTATTTTATTGTTGTAGCATTACTGGTTATTAGCTGCAGTACGAAGCGAGAAGCAATTGGTGCGGCTGATGAGATAATTGTTATTGTGTCTAAAGAAGATAGAAGTAGCATTAACAATGCTTTAACACAAATATTCTCAGATACGTTATTTACACCGCAACCGGAACCTATTTATAAATTAAATTATGCTGATCCGATTGGATTTAACGAATTGAAACGTCAAACAAATTTGATAATTGGTTCAATTGGTACCAATGAATTGAATTCTGGTACAAAATTAGTTATATCGCTTTTAGGCGAGGAATTATTTAATGAAACGATTAGCGGCAATAAGCAAATTATATTCTCTGAAGACCAATTTGGACGTGACCAATTATTTATGATAATTAGCGGAAAAACGATCAGTGATATTAATACTGTTCTTTTAGAAAAATCTGAATGGATAAAATCATATTTTGATAAAATATTTATCGAAAAACAGAAAAAATATTTATTCGGAAATGACCGGTTAAAAAAGTTATCAAAAGAATTTAAGCAGAAATATGGATGGGGAATACAAATACCGTGGGGTTGGGAAGTGATAAGAGAATTACCTGATAGTAATTTTGTTTGGTTAGGAAGAGAATTGCCTTACCAGTGGTTTTCTATTCATTGGGAGGATGGATTAATTGTTAAAGACTCAATTATGGCTGTTGATTATTCTAATCGGTTTCCGCAAGAATACTATAAAAATATAAGGTACAATGATTATAAATATCAAATGGAACAAGTTATTTTCAGTAATTGGACAGCATGGAAATCAGTTGGTATTTGGGAATCAATTGATGAAGCAAGAGGCGGACCGTTCATTAACTATACTTGGTATGACGGTGTTACAGACCGAACATACAATTTGAATATGTTGGTATTTATCCCGAGTAAGAATAAAGCTACTTTTATGAGAAAATTGGATATTATTGCACATTCATTTACTGTGAAATAAAAATTTATGCCAAAGAGAATATTGATAACTGGTGCTTCAGGACAATTAGGAAATTCCGTTCTTAATCAATTATACGAAAAATATGAGCTGCTTGCTACTGATATCAATGTTCATAATATTAATACTTTAAATATTCCATTTGCTGTGCTTGATATCACTAATTTTGAACAAATTAAAAGTACATTATCAAATTATAATCCCGATGTGATAATTAATCTTGCCGCTTT
>JAUWFQ010000154.1 GCA_030606865.1 bacterium | reverse complement strand
GACAATCTTAAAGAAGAGAGACCTAAACCATCCAAAATCTGTTCACTAATAATAGGACTCAATACATAAATAACTGCAGCTCCTATTAATGATAAAATAGCACTAGGACCAATAACAGTCCAAAAATCTATACTTAAATTATAAACATCATTGTCTTCGAATTGGGATGTATATCTGAAAAATGCCATCCCTAATGCTAATGTGCAAAATGATAAAATTAAAAATTGATTTACTAAAATTTGAACAAAAACGCCATAATGATCCAATCCTATTGTTGCAATAATGACTGGAAGGAAAATAATCCCTTTCAGACGAATTAGAACTTCTACAATTGAAAGAACAGCACTATCGGATATAACTTTCCTCTTTTTCTGTTTCAAACCCGTATGATCATTATCAATCATAAATAGTATAATTTCTGTATAAGTGTAAAACTAAAAACATTAAGCATAATCGGGAGCATTAGAGCTCTCTATCAATAATTGTCGTGTATATGAACTAGCCAATAGTAAAATCAACCAGATGAATTTTAAGTAATATGAAACAATAACCATCTCGATCACTAATATAACTATCATTGAAATTAGAAGAGTATGTACAAGTATCAATTTTCTCTGTTCTAAATTATTATTCATCAATGCAATAAACAATTTTTTAAAAATTATTAAATAGATCATATAATACGATATAAAACCTAAAACGCCTGTTGTCGATAGCATTTCCACATAGTTATTATGCGCGTAAACATGCTTTGATACCAACCAATATTCATTAATACAAGATTTAAAATTATCCAATCCTCTTCCTATCCAAAAATGATCAAGCCACATTTGTAAACCATACTTCAAAAACTGCCTTCTCTCGTAAGTACTATAATCAATAATTGTTTTAAAAGCCTGTTCGTTCCTTCCACTCTGCATCTGAACAAACATGAGTAATTTATTAAATCTTCGAAAATATCCACTATAGATGAAAAATTGATAGATCCCAAACATAATTAGCAGTAATAATGATAAAATTATACACGTTCGTACTATAAAACGGAGCTTAGATTGTGCTTCACGATATTGATGCACACTATGCAAAATAAAGAAGAAACAGATTATGAACGGGATAACAACCGTTGCCTTCCGAGACTCTGTTTCTAATAATCCATATAATAAGAATACATCAATTAGGATAAAGAGTGTTTTATACCAAATATTTTTAACTGTAAAAACAAAATATGTCACAAACAAAAAGGAGAATATACCAAAATTGGCTAAAGTATTAGGATTTCCTTGAGCTGAATATAAGCGGGAATCTCTTAGTAATATAGATACACCACTCCTCACCCAGATACCCTGAATAAAAATCAAAATAGTCGAGAAAATAACAACTAAAAAAAGCCTCTTTACCTTAATTTGATGATTAACAATAATAGAATAACTGATGATATAAAAAACGACCAGTTGAAAGATAGTCGCCAAACGACCAATGTATAGCTGCTGATCTTTAACCTGTAGTCCTGATATTAAGCAAATTATTACCCATATTAAAATGAATACAAATTCTTCAAAATGTATAATCTTCTTCTTATATATAATAATATCGAAGATGAAAAAATAAACAATCAATATATAACCAATTGTTTTAGAGATAAGATTGCCTACAGTCATTCCGGAAATAAATACTAATGAAAAAATATACAGATAAAAAAGCCATTCCGTAATGTCAAAAGTATTAAGCTTAAGCAATCTATTATTTTCTATCGCTGAAATCATGAAAAGAATGTATAAAAGTATTAATTCATATCAAAAAATAGATCATTATCTCTTAAAATATAAACAGTAGTAACATTCTCACACATCTAGTAGTTCGATTATTTCTTTTCTTTAATAACTACATAAGACGATGATAAGAAAGTTACTACACAAAATACAATAATTACAATCAAAGCTCGATGCGGTTTATCTTTACGATCTGGTCTAGCAGCCCAATCTACAACTTCAATCGTTGGAATATCCTGCTTTTCTTCTATTTTCGCCTTTTCATATTGCGGACCTAAAAATTCCAATAAACTATCGTAGTACTTCGTCTTCCTTTCTAGATTCTTTAATCCAATTCCGAGTTCAGGAACCTTTCTAAAATCAGGAAACAATTTATCAGAGGTGTTTTCACTAAAACATTCACTGTACTTTCTATTAAGTTGACTTAGTCTACTTTTTAACATCCCAATTTTGGGATCGCTTGGCGACAGCATTTTTCGAGTAACAGCTAACTCAATCTCAGCCATAATAATCTCGGATCTTAGTTGAGCAGCGCTTTCTACACCAACTCGAATCTGATCTTCCAAACTAATGATATTCTCTCCTTCCATAAATTCGGATAATTTGCCTTCTAACAATAATAAGCTGTCTATCACTTCATCAATTCGGTACGCTAAAAACTGCCTTGTTTGACTCGCCTTTTTACTGGCAATTGCAATATTAATACTATCTAAACATTGAACAGCATAGTTCGTAATATCAGCTACCATGTCCTGATCCTGATCCCAAATATGAATATAAATCTGCATCTCATCGCCAATGCCGACATCCATATTTTCATCAAACTTTTTAATTGCATTTTCTAAATAATCACTGTGATATCGTTCTTGCAAGTTGAACTTTTGTACAACATTCTCTTTCAAATTTCTGCTTTTTAGAATAGATAAAATCCGAAACTGATCACTATTTCCTCCAAACATTTGGGCAAAATTAAAACTTCCAAATCCCCCTAACATTCCTAAGGGAGACTGCCCCTCAGAGGAAGGTAATATTCGCGCGGTCGCTTTGTACCATTTTGGCAGGAGTAATGAAATTCCTATAGAAATAGATGTAGTAATAAAAACAAATATTATAATAAAGACTTTACGCTTCCAAATAACTTTTATCAACTCAAGCAAATCTATATTTTTCTCCTTCATTCAACCACCTCTCTAAAACAAGTACATAACATTACTATCTTACGGCTATAGAAGCTAAAAGAATGGATAAAAATGATGTCATAATCTCTAACAAAGAAATATTTCCAAATAATATTCAAACAATCCAATAGATTAAATTCTTTTTTCTCCACTACTGCTCCTAAAAAATTCTATAATCACGATAAACTTAATGTATAAATACTTTTTACTTCTTTACTATTTTGCTGTCGCCGCAATGAAAGTCAAAATTACCGCAGTCAGTGCAGCGCTAATTTCCAGTATTGAACTATCCCCAAAAAGCACACTCTTTCTTGTTCTCGGAACTACAACAACATCCCCACGTCGAATTAGAACTGACTGCCCCTTTTCTATTGTCCCATCCAAATGCCGTACAATAGATTTATTCGGATCACCTTCTACAGTATTTCCACCCGCTAAATTAATATAATCCGATGAAGTATAACCCGGGAAAAAAGTATATCCACCAGGTGTTTGAACAAAACCGTTTACTGAGACTCCCCGTTCACTTAATATATCAATAGAATCACCTGGTTTGAGCACTGTTGTTTTAAATTCTTTTGGAAAAATGGTTAGGAATTTTTCTTTGCCATTAACAATTCGGGTAATCGTTACACTTTCAAGATCAGCATTTGTAGAAAATTTGGCACGACGCTGTAAAAAATCTCCAAGCGTTTCTCCTTTTTGTATTATATCATAGCCACTGCCTTCAATCGAGCCTCGGATAACAACACCTTCTTTATCCACATCGCCAAATGGAACAAATATTCTATCACCCTCAAGAAAAGTGGGGTTGCTTCCAAGGTCACCATTTAAAAGATAATTCAGAAAATCTATTTTTTCTTGTTTGCCAGCGGCTTTGATGATCTTTATATTAAACTCCCGTGCAAATTGGTGAAAATCTCC
>JAUWFQ010000172.1 GCA_030606865.1 bacterium | reverse complement strand
AATATCATTTAAGTTTAATTTAGTATTTATACCTGCCATTCTTCCAATACGACTTTCTACGCCATCTGCACCTATCACTAATTTGGATTTTATTTTAAATGGTTCACTATTACTTATCCCTTTGACACCAGCTACTTTATTATTTTCAAATAACAAACTATTTACATAAGCATTTGTAACAACTGTTGCACCTTCATCTTCTGCAAATTTTGCTAAATCATTATCAAATACTATCCGGTTTAGTATATAACCTTTCTCTCGCAATTTGACAGTTGTGCTACTTCCATTTGGTGCAACAAAGCAAAATTTATCGATTGTTGTTGCAATCCATTGAGGTTGAGGTTCATGGAATAAACGCAAACCTGAATCCATTACACCTTCACCACATCTTACCGGTATACCGATTTTACTTTTTCTATCTAACAGAAGTACAGAAAGTCCTTTACTTGCCACCATTCTGGCGAATGTAGAACCTGCGGGACCTGCTCCAACTACGACGATATCAAACTGTTTTGTTTTCCACATAACTCATAACTTCAATTGGACAAACATGAATACACAATTTACATTCTGTGCATTTTTTAACATTGATTTCGATGTCTTTTTCGAATAATTCGATACAATCTACCGGACAAACAGCTACACAAGCACCACAAAAATCGCACTCATCTTTGTCAACTTTGATCATCTGTAACACCAAAGGTAGGATATACTTTTTGATAACGTAAATAATTATAACTGCGTAATATAAAGAAAAGTAATAATAATGGAATTAAAAACCATGCTTCCCGTGAAACAACAAACATTGCAAAAATAAATATTGGGTAGAATTTAGCCCGCTCCAAATGACGAATATGTTTACCGAATAATAATACTACAAGAAATGGTAATGATACAACTGATCCAGTACTAAGAACTGGATCATCTAAAGTATATCCAATTATTCCTGCAATTATCAACAATACAATCGCAATTCCGGTTTTCACATTTTTTTCAATCTGTGAAATAATTGTCCGTTCCGATTTATCACATTTTATGGTATGTATTAAATATATCGCCAAATAGGCTAAAACATATAAAATAGCGTTAATTACGGAGATTGTATTAAATAATAAAAAACCTATTCCAAAAAGCACATATGATAACATCAGATGATACGCTATTGATTTATATGAAGCAGATATATCATTTATCGGTGTATATCTATGTTTAATTCTTAAGAATCCAATGATTAATGTGATTATGATAATCCCAATCAAACCAATTTTCCAATCACTCCAATTCCAAAAATAGAATCTATCAGTTTGTGCTTTTCCTGCTGCTATTCCTGCTACAAATATTGTCCAAATACCAAATAACTGAGCAGGAAACCATTCAATAATTTTATCAAATGATTTAGCTGTTTGCGCCAACTTTTCATATCGTTGGGAACCAACGGGAGCATATCTTGCTAATAACATTGTTTTTTCATCCTATTTCTTGAAAGAATTATTACAAGCATTACGATAACCAATACTAGAATAATCCAATAATTTTTTACTTGCTCGATGGCGCTTTCCAACAAACCAATCGAATGCAAAAAGACAATAAAAATCATAACCGGTGCAATATACTTTAGGAACACTTTGAAAATACTAACTAACCATGAACGATCCTTAAATATATTTTCCGCTCCGTGTTTCAATTCAATTAATGCTTTATCGAAGCCCCAAATCCATGCCACAAATATCGCAATTAATAGTCCACCAAAGGGCAATAATACATTCGATGCTATAAAATCAACTATATCAAAAAATGTCATACCATTATAAGTGACATCAGCCAATAAATTAAAAGATAAAGCACTTGGAATACCAAATATGAATATCAACGAACCAAGTATCAAAACAGCTCGATGTCTGCTCCATCTTCTTTCATCGACAAAGTAGGCAACAACAACTTCTAACAATGAAATTGCAGAAGTCAATGCTGCTACTGTCAACAGTACAAAGAACAACAAGCCAAAAATATAACCTCCGGTCATACTTCCAAAAACAACCGTAAGTGTATTAAAAATTAAACCGGGGCCTAATGCCGGGTCTTGTCCCATCGCAAAAACTGCGGTAAATATTGCTACGCCCGCCATAATGGCGATTAATGTATCGAGGAATACAATCTGCAAAGCGGCATTCGGAATATTAGACTTTTTATTTAGATAACTACCATACGTCATTAATGCACCCATTCCGAGACTTAACGTAAAAAAGGCGTGTCCCAATGCAATTAACACAGATTGACCGGTTATTTTACTCCAATCCGGTTTCCATAAAAATGCCAAACCTTCCCCAGATCCTTTTAGAGAAATACCTTTAATTATTAAAATAATTAATATAACAAACAAGATTGGCATCATGATTTTACTACCCTTCTCAATACCATCCTTGACACCCAAAATAACAACCGCCATTGTAAATACGAAAAAGATTGTATAAAAACCAATCATCCAAGTTGGATCACCAACAAGTGAATTAAAATGATTGCTTGCTTGTTCTGCTGTTCCTAAGGTTCTAAAAGTTCCTTGCAGAGCTTCAATCATATAGCCCATAGACCATCCCGCAATTACTGCATAAAACGATAGAATTATGAATCCTGCCAAGACACCCAATCCACCAATCGCCGCCCAAAATTTACTTCCACTTAACTTCCTAAAAGCACCAACCGGGTTCCTCTGCGTGGTCCTGCCCATTAATATTTCCGCGATCACAACAGGTAAGCCGACTATTGCAATACAAATCAAGTACACAATAATAAAGGCAGCACCACCATTTTCTCCTGCAATATATGGGAATTTCCATATATTACCGAGTCCTATAGCCGAGCCGGATGCAGCTAAAACAAATCCAAATTTTGATCCCCAATGTTCTCTTTTAGCCATTTGGCGGTAGCTCATTTTCTAAAGTATTTTTTTCCAATACATCACCTTCCATTATTTGATTGAACGGTTCCAAATGACTGTCTACGACCGCATCGAGTATCCCGTAAATATGTATAAAAAATGCCCACCAAGCATATTTGTTTCTTTTCGTCAAATATATATCATTTGAATTATTAATATTGTAGTTTTTACCATTCTCAATCGATTGCCAAATCGCTAGCGATTATAAAGTAATTAAAATGCCGGCTTTTATATACTTGCCATTGTAAATTTGTCCTCCACCCGGTAA
>JAUWFQ010000074.1 GCA_030606865.1 bacterium | reverse complement strand
ACAATGGGATTTCAATACGAAACATATGGTGATAATTATTTTCAAGAAAGCAGCCGGAAGTGGGACAGTCAAATGCTTTCAATAAATCTTGAATACAAATTTGGGAGTATGGAAGACAAAAGTCGTTACAATGGTAAACAGGATCGTTCAAAAAATGAGAATGGTTCGGGTATGGGGGATTTTGATATTGAGTGAATTTTATTTAATTCTATAAGGGAATTTTCTACTCGATCTTCTATTCACATCATCTATGATTTCGTTAGCAGGGTTTCTCCAATCAGCGTCAATATCATAGGCGATTGACCACAATGTAGTACCATCTTTTCCATCAACTAATGAATAATTGGTTTTTACTTCCTTAGATTTTGTTAAATCGAAAGGAATCCAGGGCCAAAGGGCATTATCAGTTAAAATATTTATAATATGAATTCCTACATCAATGCCAAATGATTCTAAGTCCGGCATAAGTTGATTTTTTTCAATGTAACCTCGTAGTACTGCATCGACTTGTAAGATTTCAGATAGATCTTGCGCTTTCATATCCCAGGAATCTGAAATATTAATTCCGTTTTCGTTTATAATTTGTAATGTATTTTTATAATGCTGGACATTGACACGAATGGCTTTTTTCCCGCTTTTGGTACTCCTTAATATCTCATTAAAAAATGATGTCATAAAAGCGATGCTTTCCGCTTCCTTAATTAACATTAAGTCCTCTTCGGTAAGTCCCTCCGGAATTAAGTCGTTGTATATCATCTCAAATGGTAAGATTGCTACTTCTTTGTGATTTGCTGTCTTTATGTCGAAATTGTTTGAAATAAAATATGGCGTGCAACAAAAAAGTATTATAGATATTGATGATAAGACGAGAGGTTTGATTAATTTCTTCATATTAAGTACTCCTTATTTAAATTTTGCTAATTGCTTGATTCCGTTAAGAGTGTTTTATAATGAACGTATGTGGAAATGTCTGTATTGAATTATCAATAATAGACCAAATATAATATTTAAAACAAATAAAATTAGTAATTAGTACTTGACAATAGTATAAAGTGCGTACTAATATTAGATTAACAATAGTAAAAAGTTATTAATAATTTGTTAAAAGAGAAATAATTATGGAAAATGAAAATATTGCTGATAAGAAATTTCAAAAGGAAATTAATTCAGGTACAGCAGCTTTGGTTTTGTTAGCCACATTGAACCAGAGCATTGACCAAATGTATGGATATCAAATTGCAAAACATTTGGAGGAAGGCAGAGATGAAATACCTATGATCAAGCAAGGTGCTTTATATCCTGTATTGAGATCTTTAGAAAACAGCGGATTATTACAGAGTCTGGTTGAACCATCGGTTTCCGGTCCACCAAGAAAATATTATCAAATAACCGAAACGGGAAGAGATACACTTTTACGTTGGAATGATATTTGGGAGCAAACAAAATCATTTGTAGATTCAATAATTGAGGGAGGAAAAAATGATTAATAGTATAGATGGATATTTGGATTCTTTAAAAAAGGAATTGAATGGTTGTGATAGTGCGACTATTCAAGATGCTTTATCAGATGCTGAAGAACATTTAAGAACTGCCATCGATCAAGGACTTGAAGAAAGTGATAAAGTTGTTGAAGCTGATATATTAGCAAATGTTATCGAAAAATACGGCACACCTGACGAAACGGCAAATGCTTATCGAGATATGGAAGAACGTTTAAAACCTGCGTTTGCAAGACCACAAGTTTCAAGTAACAAATCTATTATATCAAGATTTTTTGGTATTTTTGCCGATGCGGGAGCTTGGGGCTCATTAATGTATATGATATTTGCCCTGGTTACAGGAATTATTTATTTCACATGGGCTGTTACTGGTATATCAATTGGATTATCCATGATTGTTTTAATTATCGGAATACCGATCATAATTATTTTTTTATATTCAGTGAGAGGTATTGCTTTTATTGAAGGACGAATTGTTGAAGCGTTATTAGGAGAAAGAATGCCAAGACGTTCTCGCTTCACAGATAAAAATGTAAAATTGTGGGACCGAATAAAAAATTTGTTAACTGATCGTAGCACTTGGAGTGGAATACTTTACTTGATTCTACAGCTACCCCTAGGAATTATATACTTTTCGCTTATGATAACTCTTATAGCCACTTCGATAGCGAGTATATTTGCTCCAATGGTGGAAGTACTGATGAATGTAAGTTTAATTCATTTTGGTGGTGAAATGTATTATGCCCCACTTTGGGTATTACCATTGATCACAGTTGGTGGAATTCTGCTACTAACAATTAGCATGCATTTGGCAAAATTTGTTGGTAAAATCCACGGAAAATATGCTAAAGCTTTACTGGTTAGTGAATAATACTCTATCTATTATCGAAAAAGCCCCTTTGTATGTTTCAGCGGGGCTTTTTAATTTTAGTCGGAAAGTACATCGATGTTTACATAAAATCTATCTATATCTGCTTTCCAATCACTTATATCATTAGTACTAATTTGTTTACTTTGCCATTCTTTAGTCGGATATATGAAATAGAAATCTTTCTCAAGACCTGCTTTGATTGGCATATCAAAATCATCAACATTTGCTTGCCAGCGGTAAGAGACTCTATCATCTTCATATTTTAGTTGAAGAATAGGTAATTCTGCAAAGAACAAATATTGTTCAAATATTGATTTTAGATTCATATCAAAATATTTATTCAAATAATTTAATACGTCAGTTGTATAAATATTTTTTCCTCTAAAATGATGTGAATAATCATATACCATTTTCCACCAAAGATCATCATCATCAATAATACTTCTTAATGTGTTCAGGAATAGTGCTCCTTTAAAATACATATCACGAGTTGGCCAATGATTTACGGCAGTTGGACCAAGTATAGGTTCACGATTGTATACTAAATTTTTATATCCATTTAGATATTTCAAAGCATCTTGATATCCCCACATACATTCCACATATACTGCCTCTGCGTAGGTAGTCCAACCTTCATGTATCCAAGCATCGGAGTCATCCGCAGCGGTTATGCTATTACCGAACCATTCATGACCGCTTTCATGAATTATAATAAAATCAAATTTGGTGCTTATACCAACACCAGTCCAATCTCTGCCGAGATAACCGTTCTTAAATAAATTACCATAGGCAATGGCTGTCTGATGCTCCATCCCGGCGTAGGGAACTTCAATCAATTTATAGCCATCTTTTGGAAAAGGGTAATCACCGAAATGTTTTTCATAACACTCAAGCATTGGAACAACTTGCTTAAAATGCTTTTTAGCTGCTTCTAAATGATATGGTTGCACATAATAATCAATTGGAAAATCTCTGTAAGTATCAGAGAAATGAACGTAATTACCGATGTTGAGAGCCACGCAGTAATTATTTATAGGGTACGATATCTTCCAATTATATTTTGTCAAATTATTGCCTAAATCTTGTTTGGAAAGTAAATGTCCATTAGAAATATCCTTTAAACTGCTTGGAACGGTAACACTGATGTTCATACTATCAGGTTCATCATATTGTTGATCTTTATTAGGCCACCATACATTTGCTCCCGGACCTTGACAAGCAGTAAATACCCAAGGATTGCCTAAAGAATCTTCGCTAAACACGATTCCGCCAAAGCGACCTGTTCCCTTTGGATATCCTGAATAATAAAATCCGATTTCATAGGTATTATTTTCCTTTAGCATTTCAGGAAAATCAATGAAGATTGAATTGAATTTGCGGTTAAATGTTAATTGATTATCCGCAAACAGAATTTTATCTACAGCTAATGCATCATGAAGATCGATTTGTATTCTATCACCATCTTCAAGCATCTTGAATTGAATTATATTCCTACCTTCAATAAAGCGATTTTTAATATCAATTTTTACATCCAAATCGTAGAATAATAAATCATTATTAGCGCGATATTTTCCGTAAGATCCAATTAACGTATCTGCTTGAGTAAACTCTAACTTGGTTTCAACAGGATTTGTACGGGATGAATCAATTTGTAATGTGATATTTTTATTTTTCAAATCCTTTAGTACAACAGATAATGGTTCATAATTTTTTGCAGTGATCTCAATATTCTTTACCTCAAATCCATTTAGAATATCAACGGCGCCATAAATATTTGATCTCAGTACAATCTGTTCGTCCGGTAAATAGACCCATGCTCCTTCAATCGGCTGAGAGGTTACCGCATCTATTATTACTAATTGGTTAGTTAAACTTGTATTGCAACTGATTAGAAATAAGAAAAACAGCGGTAATGCGTGTTTCAGCATATTTTTATATTTGTTTTAGTACTTCTAATAAAAAAGACCAGAATTTTTGAACCGAGCTGATTTGAACTTGTTCATCGGGTGAGTGTGGACCAGTAATATTTGGTCCAAATGATATCATCTCCAAATATGGATAATTTTTACCGATAATGCCACATTCCAATCCTCCGTGACCAGCAGCAACTTTAGCATGTTCACCAAACATATCGAAATATATAGCACTCATCAATTTTACGATAGGAGCATTGGGTTTGGGAATCCAACCCGGATACCCGCCTGATAACTCAGTATCAATGTCTGCCAATGTAAAAGTGCTTTGAATTGCTTGAGCAATGTCCATTTTCTCTGTTTCAACGGCACTTCGCGCTAAACATTGTGTGGAATATTTTCCGTCCTTCAGTATTACACGGGCAAGATTATTGGATGTTTGAGTCAAGTCTTTCATATCAGGACTTAACCGATAAATTCCATTTGGACACGCATATATAGCATTGAGGAATCTTTTTTGGAAATCTAATTCAACTATATTTTTTAGACTTTGTATTTTTTCTAGAACCATACTTAATTCAGGATCAGTGGTGGAGTATTCTTTTTTAAATACTTCTGATAGATTGGAAAAATATTCCTCAAATTCTGCAACATGCTCATCGGGCACCGCAATAATTGCAAATGATTCGCGTGGAATTGCATTACGTAAACTTCCACCGTCAACGGACGAAATCCTTACTCCGTAATCGTTAGTTACGCCAAATAGCAGTCGGTTCATCAATTTGTTAGCATTTGCACGGCCTAAATGAATTTGGATACCGGAATGTCCACCAGCAAGTCCACTAATACTAATTTTATATCCTTTAAGATTACCTTGAGTAGCTTCTTGATTGTATGTTCCATTTGAAGTAATATCGATTCCACCGGCACAGCCGATGGTGAGTTCGTTGTCCTCTTCAGAATCGAGATTGAGCAATATTTTACCGGATAATAAACCGCCTTTCAGTCCCTTCGCACCAGTCATTCCGGTTTCTTCATCAACAGTGAATAATGCTTCAATAGGGGGGTGAAGAATGTCGGTTGATTCTAATATCGTCATTGCAGCGGCAACACCGATACCGTTATCGGCTCCGAGTGTTGTGCCTTTTGCTTTTACCCAATCACCATCAATATACATATCAATACCGTCTTTTTCAAAATCGTGCTTAACATCAGCATTCTTTTGTGGAACCATATCAATATGTCCTTGAAGGATAATTGTAGTACGGTCTTCCATTCCTTTAAATGCCGGTTTTTTAATGATGACATTACCAACTTCATCAACAATTGTTTCAAGTTTAAGTTTTTCACCAAAATTCTTTAAAAATTCAATTGCTTTAGCTTCTTTTTTTGAGGGTCTAGGAACGGAACTGAGATTTGCAAAATTGTTCCATAATGCTGTGGGTAGTAATCCTAAAATTTTGTTTTTCATAGTCGTAGTTTACTTCCTGTTAACGGTTTATTTTGAAAAGAATTATTATACTAAAATTTAATACTATTGAGTATTATAATCTGATTTAATAATTAGCAGTTTTAATTGATAACAAACCCCGGTGTCCAAATCGTGCTAATTCCAATCATATATTTACCATTTATATTGTAAATTACATTTTTGTTACAATCAGTAATAAATACTTTGTCAATAAAATCTATCAATCACCATTTTCTATATTGACATACTCAAATAAAAAAGACCCTTTTATCTGCTATCATTTGTAAATTTTATTATCATTAAATGGAGTAGAAAATGAAAATACATTTTATACTTATCATATCTATAGTCCTTCTTATTACCTTAATTAATTGTTCTCCAACTACCATTATTATTAAAGAAAACAGTCAAAAAGAAAAATATTCATTAAGAAAAGGTGATATAGTAGAGGTTATTCTAAATGCAAATCCCTCTACGGGTTATAAGTGGCAAATAGAAAATATTGATAACTCAAAACTAAAAATGGTTGATGAAACATATACTGCCGAAAAAGTAAACAGAGACATCGTTGGTAGCGGTGGCAATAAAATATATCTTTTTAAAGCATTAAAAAAAGGCAACACAGTTATAGAGTTTAAATATTCTCGTCCATTTGAAAAAGAATTACCACCGGTAAAGAAGTTCCACATCAATTTAGACATTCGATAGTGTCTTTAATACATATTTTATAAGGAGTTGTGTATGCGATATATTCTAATTATTATGTATGTATTAAATCTGCTTTGTGCACAAAGTAATGCACCTAAAGAAGCACCTCTTAATCCTGATTTTATTAAATATATAGAAGATAAACAGATAGGATTAATACATAATATCAATTCTGAAGGGTATTCTAATTCTGTAATACCACATCCGACAGATCATAAAATTGAAATTCCCAAAAGTTATAAAGTAAGTACAACATTGTTTGATAAGAAGTATGACTTGCGCAGTGAAGATCTTGTTACACCTGTTCAGAATCAAGGACAATGCGGTTCTTGTTGGATATTTGCAACTATAGGTTCTATAGAATCCTTTTGGAAAAAACTTGGATTGGGTACTTATGATCTGTCTGAAAACAATGCTGCCACTGAGAACGGTTTTGAAGGTGATCCATGTGAAGGCGGTAACGCCAAACAACTTACTCCATATTTAATACGGGGAGACGGTCCCGTCTCGGAAGCTGATGATCCATATGTTTTAGGGAAAGTACATTATAATCCAATGTCTGACCCGCAAGGAATAATCACAGAAACACGATTTATACCGAATGATATAGATGCCATTAAAGATTGTATTAATAAATATGGTGGATTGTACTCCTCATTTAGTTGGTTTGGCGAATTCTTTGATTATTATGATAATGCAAATGATACTTATTTCTATAGTAGCGATCCTCAGGACACAACAGATGCAGGTCATGCTATTGTATTGGTAGGATGGGATGACGATATGCAAACAGTCGGTGGTACAGGTGCTTGGATTATAAAAAATAGTTGGGGCACCGGTTTTGGAGAAAATGGTTATTTTTATATTGCATATCAAGATTCATTTATAAATGCAGATATTGTTGCCAGTTGGCCCGGAAGACGCAATTACAATGAACATTCTACAATTTATTACTATGATAAGCTTGGATTTATAACTAACTGGGGTTATGATCCTAGTGAAGTGGCTTTTGCTCTTGTTAAGTACACTATCCAGAATAATGAAACCTTATATAAAGTGGGGACTTATACTGTGCGAGGTAATGCACAAGTTAGTTTTGATATTTGGGATGATTTTAACGATGTTACATTAACATTAAGTAGTCCACTTGGCAATACATCATTAAATAACGTTAACGATTGTGAATTTCCCGGTTATTATACATATGATATACCAACTCCAATAGAAGTAACTGTAGGTGATGATGTTTACATTAGAGTCAAATACCAAACGTCCGGATGGGGATATCCTATCCCTGCTGAGACGTATGTTGAGGATTATGCTAATCCACAAATTGAGTCTAATTGTTTTTGGATAAGTAGTAACGGAAATAATGGCAACTGGTCTCAATTTGGAGATACTACTGATGATTATAAGGACGACCCATGTATAAAGTTATATACGACAGAAACAGGTCAGGCAACGTCGTGGCTTGATGTAAAAAATGATATTACAATTCCCACGGAATTTAAATTAAGTCAGAACTATCCTAATCCATTTAATCCAACAACCTCAATTGTTTACGAGATTCAACATGAATCAAATGTTAAACTGGTAATCTATGATTTAGTGGGCAATAAAATAAGAACCCTCGTAAATGATTATAAACAAGTAGGACAACATACAATTAGTTGGGACGGTAGAGATAATTTAGGACAAGCCGTTAGCGGCGGTATTTATTTCTGCAAACTCCAAGCAGGAGATTTTATCCAAACTAGAAAAATGCTATTATTAAAATAGTTAATTTTGTAACGAGATTAAATAAAAACCCACCTCAAATAGAAGTGGGTTTTTATTTAATTACAAACCCCGGTGTCCAAATAGTGCTAATTCCTATCATATATTCACCATTTTTATCAATTGCTGTCCATAAACCCGGAGAGAAAGCCCCAAGTTTAATAATTCCCGGATAAATGTTTAGTACCACTTGATAGTCTATATGATCGCTTATCTTTAAAGATGCTAATAAGGAATTGTTTTTATCATAAAATAAGCCTGAACTCCAAGCCAGTTTAACTGTTTTAATATTTTTTTCTTTATCAATTTGATAAGACAATCCCAATAAACCGTCCATGCCGAATGTATAAAATAATTGCCATGGTTCTGAAAAAGGTAATTGCCACTTAATTGTGAAATATTGACCGTTATTTTGGAGAGTTTTATTAATAATTCGAAAGGATGGTTGCAATGACCAATCGGATAGGTTTAGCTCTTCACTAAAAAATTTAGCAACTTTGTCAGAATTGAATAGGATAACTCCGGCAATATCAAAAAACAATAAGTCTGCAACAGCATCGCCATTGTAATTATCATAATGACCGTTTTCGGTTACTTCATTTAAAAAATGAAATATACCGACAGTAGCAATACTTAGCATTTTTGGTAATGGATAATTGTGGTATTTGTACCAATCGATTAACATCCTATAGGTCATACCTCCACCTATAAGATGAACATTATAATTTGGCCACCATTGAGCACCTTGTATGCCAAATGACAATGGAAATAATTCATTAGTTATAAATTTATTAACGCCATATTCTGATATTGTTTTACCCGGATGAGTAACTGAATCCCATATATTTTTTGAAGCATGCGAATAGGGGAAATCAAAGATAGTACGCGGTTTATTTCCTAATTGAATTATGTCATAACCATTATTTAATAAAACATTAATCGGATTGAACATTGCCTCCGATCCATAGATTTTACCGGTGTAAAAGTATTGAGCTTGTATATGAGTTAAGGAAAAAATAAATACTATAGTAGTAACACGCTGAAATAACTTTTCAATAAAATTCATCGCATTAATTAGATAATCGCTCTAAGCGATAAATACTTCGACCACAAAATAATATGCCATTACAATAGATAAAGCAAAGCGTAGGAAAATACTTGATATGAAACCAATAAAAGAACCGAATGCCGGCTTTACGGAATTATTAACTGATTTGCCATCCAATATTTCTCCTATAAAAGCACCTGCCATCGGACCAATTATTATTCCAAATGGTGGAAAAAAGAATAGTCCAATTATCAGTCCGATTGCAGATCCCCACACGCCTCGTTTAGAACCGTTGAATTTTTTGGT
>JAUWFQ010000032.1 GCA_030606865.1 bacterium | reverse complement strand
TTTAGAAGCATTTTATTATTCCATAAATCACTTTCCATTGTTATCAGTAGGATTAAATTGTGCGTTAGGTGCTGAACAATTGCGACCGTATATCGAAGAATTATCGCATATAAGCGATAGTTTAGTAAGCTTTCATCCCAACGCAGGATTGCCGAATGAATTAGGTGAGTATGATGAGTCACCGAAGCACATGGCTAAAACTGTAGGTGATATTGCTGAAAGGGGATTAGTGAATATCGTAGGAGGATGTTGTGGCTCAACACCGGAACACATCGCGGCAATCGCGGAAACGGTAAAAAACATTCGACCTCGCAAGCTTATAGAAATTATAAAATATACTTGTCTAAGCGGGTTGGAACCAGCAGTAATCAGACCGGATTCGCTATTTGTAAATATTGGTGAAAGAACTAATGTCGCTGGCTCTGCAAAGTTCCGCCGCTTAATCAAAGAAGAAAATTATAATGAAGCATTAAGCGTTGCACGCCATCAAATCGAAGGCGGTGCTCAAGTCATTGATATTAATATGGATGATGCAATGTTGGATTCTGATAAAGCGATTGAAAAATTTCTTCGCCTGATTTCCGCTGAACCTGATATTGCTCGAGTTCCGATAATGCTTGATTCGTCAAATTGGGCGGTTTTAGAAACCGGCTTGAAGAATATGCAGGGTAAGGGGATCGTCAATAGTATAAGTTTGAAAGAGGGTGAAGATATTTTTATTAAGTACGCCAATTTGATTAAACGCTATGGTGTAGCTGTAATCGTTATGGCATTAGATGAACGAGGTCAAGCCGATAATTATGACCGTAAAATGGAAATAATTGAGCGAAGTTATCGACTATTAACTGATAAGGTCGGATTTTCAGCGGAAGATATAATTTTTGATCCTAACATTTTTGCTGTGGCGACCGGCATAGTAGAACATAATAATTATGCTGTTGATTACATCAAAGCATGTCGTTCAATTAAAGAAAAATATCCTGGTTGTTTGGTTAGCGGAGGGGTGAGCAATTTGTCGTTTTCATTCCGTGGGAATAATACAATTCGTGAAGCGATGTACTCTGTTTTCCTATATCACGCTATCCAAGCTGGAATGGATATGGGAATTGTGAATGCTAGGCAATTAGTAGTCTATGATGATATTCCAAATGAACTTCGTGAAGCAGTTGAAGATGTTATTTTAAATCGCCGCAGCGATGCAACTGACCGTTTATTAAAGTTAGCGGAGAAGTATAAAAGTGGTGAGGTAAAAGAAAAATCTGTTCAAAAATGGAGAAATAAGTCTGTTAGAATCCGAATTGAATATGCGTTAGTTGAAGGAATTTCCGAATATATCAAAGAAGACATCGAAGAAATTCGACAGAAATTTGATGATCCGGTAAAGATTATAGAAGGTCCATTAATGGATGGAATGAATAAGGTTGGTGATTTGTTTGGTTCCGGAAAAATGTTTTTACCACAGGTCATAAAAAGTGCACGTGTTATGAAACAAGCAGTAACATATCTTGAACCATTTATTAACGAATCGCGATTAAAATCTAACAAAAAGAATACAAAATCAAAGATTGTTTTAGCAACGGTGAAAGGCGATGTACATGATATTGGTAAAAATATTGTTTCAATTATTTTGCAATGTAATAATATTGAAGTTATTGATTTGGGTGTAACGGTAAGCGCGGAGAAAATTATCGCTACTGCGAAAGAAGTAAATGCACAAATGATTGGTTTAAGTGGATTGATAACACCATCGCTTACTGAAATGGAACACATCGCTGCTGAAATGGAGTGGCAGGGATTGGAAATCCCATTATTGATCGGCGGAGCAACGACATCACAGCTACATACGGCGGTGAAGATTGCGCCCAATTACACTAAACCGGTTGTTTACGTGCCCGATGCATCACGCAGTGTACCGGTTGTATCAGATTTATTGAGTATAACACGTCGCAATAAATTTTGGGAAACATTGCGGAAAAAACAGCAAGAAGTGCGAAAAAATTATGCTGAAAGGAAAAGACCAACAAGGTTGTTATCACTTGAAGAAGCAAGGAAACGAAAATTCGATTTTGACTGGAAGAAATATACACCACCCGTTCCAAAATTTATCGGTATAAAAGTGTTTGAAGATTATTCCATTGAAGAACTGATTGATTTTATTGACTGGACACCATTCTTTTTAACTTGGGAATTGAAAGGAAAATATCCTGATATTTTGAACGATTTAAAAGTAGGAGAGCAAACAAAAATACTATATGATGATGCTCAAATTTTATTAAAGGAAATATCTAATAAAAAATTGCTACAAGCTAAAGCTATTTTTGGAATATTTCCTGCCAATTCCATTGACGATGATATTGAGGTGTATACAGATAAATCCCAAAATAATATTCTAACAAAATTGCATCATCTACGACAACAACTGAACAAATCCGAAGGGAAACCGAATTTTTGTTTATCGGATTTCGTTGCTCCAAAATCTATTAGAAAAAATGATTGGATCGGCGCTTTTGCTGTTACCGCCGGTATCGGCGTGAAACATTTAGTACAAAAATATGAAAAAGAAAACGATGATTATTCTGCTATTATGGTAAAAGCAATAGCTGATCGTTTAGCCGAAGCATTCGCAGAGCGATTACACGAAAAAGTGCGTACAGAGTTTTGGGGTTATGAATTAGATGAACATTTATTTATGGGTGATCTAATAAAAGAAAAATATACCGGAATACGTCCGGCTCCCGGTTATCCGGCTTGTCCTGATCATACAGAGAAACAGAAAATATGGGATTTGCTAGATGTAGAAAAGCAAACCGGAATAACGCTAACTGAAAGCTATGCGATGAGTCCAGCAGCTTCTGTAAGCGGATGGTATTTTGCGCATCCCGATTCACAATATTTCAGTGTAGGCAAGATTACTAAAGAGCAAGTTGAAGATTATGCTAAGCGTAAGGGGATCGAGAAGGAAATGGTAGAAAAGTATATAGGTAGAATAGTGGAATAGTAATGAAATGTTAAATTATGAATGTTGAGTTTTGAATACTAACCACGAATCACACAAATCTGAATTTTTGAATATTCAATTATCTATATCATAATTCCCTATTCCCGCTATATTCCCATTACACAATACACCAATAACCATTCTACCAATAACCATATTTATTGCTACATTTTGCCCTATGAAAAGGGAACTAAAATCAGCGATTGATGCTGCGCGGAAAGCTGGATCAATTATAATGCAATATTATAAATCAAAGTATGAGATTCGCGATAAAAGTTATCATAATCCGGTAACAACGGCTGATCACGCAGCTGATACATATTTAAAAAATACTCTCACAAAAGCGTATCCTGAATATGGTTGGCTTTCGGAAGAAACAGTAGATACTAAGGAACGACTTAGTCATTCACGTACGTGGGTGGTTGATCCGCTTGACGGAACCAAGGAATTTATTGAAGGTGTACCGCATTTTGTGGTGAGCGTAGCATTAGTTGAAAATGGTGAACCAATTATCGGTGTATTATACAATCCCGCAAGCGATGAATTATTTACAGGTATAAAAGATAAAGGAGCATTTCTAAATGATGAGCGCTTGAGTTGTTCAACCAAAAAAAAATTTAAAGATATGGTGATTTTAAACAGTCGTTCAGAAACACGAAACGGTTTATGGGAACCATACGTAACAGATTTTAAAGAACAGCGCGCGATTGGAAGTGTGGCTTATAAATTAGGACTAACGTCAGCTGCGAAAGCTGATATTTTTGCATCGCTGAGACCGAAAAATGAATGGGATATTTGCGCGGGGCACTGTATCCTTCGCGAAGCGGGTGGAGAAATGGTAACATTGGAAGGAAAACCTATTACTTACAATAATGAAAAGACATTGATTACACCAGGTCTGATTGCTTCGAATGTGGAAATTCTTGAAGCTTCAATAAATTTATTTAAACAAAAGCAATTAAATTATGAATGATATACAATATCCTAAAGGCGCAATAAAGTGTTTAGATAAGGGATTTATTCGTCTTGTTGACTCAATGGGCAGTGATGATGCCATCGTGCAAGCAGCGCGGGTGAGTTACGGTAAAGGAACTACAAAAGTCAGTCGAGATAAAGGACTTATCCGCTATTTATTGCGACATCGGCATTCTACCCCGTTTGAAATGGTTGAGTTAAAATTTCACGCTAAAATGCCGATTTTCGTCGCACGGCAATGGGTGAGGCACCGCACTGCGAATATCAATGAATACAGCTTGCGATATTCCGAAGCACAACGGGATTTTTATATCCCTGAGAAAAAAGATATTCATTTCCAAAGTCAATTCAATAAACAGGGTCGTGATGGCAGGGAAGTCCCGCCGGAATTGAAAGAAAAAGTTATCAATTATTTTAATGAAATATCTGAAAAGACTTTTGCAATTTATAACGAACTCAACGAAGCAGGTATCGCGCGTGAATTGGCACGCGGAATTTTACCGGTCAATTTATATACAGAGTGGTATTGGAAAAACGATTTACACAATATATTCCATTTTTTACGATTGCGGATGGATGAACATGCGCAATACGAAATTCGTGTTTTTGCGGAAGCAATGGCATCGTTTGTGAAAAAAGTTGTCCCAATTGCCTATGAGGCATTTGAAGATTATTCTATCAATGGAATGTATTTCTCCAAATTAGAAAGAGATTTAATTAAAACACGGCTTCCTGATCGTATTTTTGATGATTTAAAAGACGAAGTTATTTATCGAATTGTTGCTAGTCTTAATGAAAATAAAAATCGTAATGAAATAGAGTTGTATAGTCTATATCAAGAAAACGGTGGAATCGATTGTAAAGACGATTTTAATATCAAATGGAAAGCCGGAAATATTGAAACAGATAATGTCTTTGAAATGAGAGAATTCCTTCAGAAATTAACAATTTTATAATGACTATTTTCTATTTATGGATAAAGCAGAATTAAAGAACAGAACTAAAGAATTTGCTCATCGCACAGTTAAATTAAGTTTAGCGTTACCAAAAACTACACTTGGTCATCACATCAAAAGTCAATTAATCCGATGCTCAACATCAGTTGCAGCAAATTATCGAGCTGCCTGTATTGCACAATCTAAAGCAAGTTTTATTGCAAAGCTTGGAATTGTGATTGAGGAAGTTGATGAGTCGTGTTTTTGGTTACAATTTATAATTGATGAAAAATTACTTGAGACAAAGAAAGTTAATTCGTTATTGAACGAAACTAAAGAATTAACAGCAATTTTTATCGCATCAAGAAAAACAGCAAGAAATATTAAATAGTAAATTGTCAATAGAAAATAGTAAATCTAAAATCGGTCATCGGCAACGTTTACGGGAACGTTTTTTAAATAGCGGTCTGCAAGGATTCCACGATTATGAAGTAATTGAATTACTACTCACGCTTGGTACACCGCGCAGTGATTGTAAACAAGCAGCTAAAGATGCGCTAAAAAAGTTCGGATCATTAAATGCAGTCTTGGAAGCCGATCCTAAAGAATTACATGAAATTGATGGAATTGGCCCCAATAATGTATTTGGTTTGAAATTATCCCAGACTGTTGCACGGCGCTATTTAGCAGACCGTGTAATTGGGCAGGACATTGTTACATCATCCGATGAAGTATTAGATTATTTAAAACATAATTTGCGTGATAAAAAGCAAGAAATATTCTCCGTAATATATCTAAACGGACGGAATGAAATAATCGGTATGGAAGAATTATTTCATGGTTCGTTAACGACCTCTGCGGTTTATCCGCGTGAAGTTGTTAAAAAAGTACTCAAGCAAAATGCTGCAGCGCTGATTTTTGTACATAATCATCCAAGTGGAAATCTTAATCCCAGTGAGGAAGATATTAAAATAACTAAGAAACTAAAAGATGCCGTTGCAACGATTGATGTTAAAGTTCATGATCATTTAATTATAGCAGGGAATAATTATTACTCATTTGCGGATAATAATATAATTTAAATTAATTCATTTTTCATTCGGTTCAGCTTGCTACGGTGTCAAGTAAGTTGATAAATTTTACGTCTTAAAAAATAATATATAGGCAAGAATGACACATTTATTTATATCGGGTGCAAAAGGTGAAAAACCGCGTTCCGATCTCCGCGTAAAATATACACCATCAAAAAAACCGCTTTCGATTTCTGTTAAGAGTACTATTGACACATTATTTGGCAAAGCAATTAAGCAGCAAACCGAGGACATTTGCAAGGATTTACAAGTCCGCACCGGTACAATTGAGATTGAAGATTTTGGAGCTTTGCCTTTTGTAATTGCCGCCCGCTTAGAAGCGGCGATAAAACAAGCTCATCCTGAATTACAGGTAGCATCGTTGCCACCGATGATGGATTTTTGTATGTACGCATCAAGCCGCGCCCGCTTCCGCCGCAGTCGATTATATTTACCGGGCAATCAATCCAAGCTAATGTTAAATGCGGGTATTCATAAACCGGATTGCATAATACTAGATTTAGAAGATTCAGTTTCTCCATCAGAAAAAGAAGATACAAGATATATAGTCCGTAACGCTTTACGTTCATTAGACTTTTTTGGCGCTGAGCGAATGGTACGGATCAATCAGGGAGAATTGGGAATAAAAGATTTAGAATTTGTTGTACCTCATAATGTTCATTTAATTTTAATTCCAAAAGTTGAAAGTGGTGAAGAAATCAAATTAATTGATGAACGAATTGCAGAAATATCCAAAGGATGTGGAAGAAAAGAACCCGTATTCTTAATGCCGATAATTGAAAGTGGGCGTGGTGTATTGAAAGCATTGGAAATTGCTGAAGCGTCAAAAAACAATGTAGCATTAGCAATTGGATTGGAAGATTATACTGCTGATCTTGGAGTACCGCGCACTGAGGAGGGCAAGGAATCGTTTTTTGCACGTAGTATGATTGTAAATGCTGCCCGTGCAGCGGGTATTCAGGCAATTGATACAGTATATAGTGATGTGAGTAATGAAGTTGGGTTACGTGAATCGGTTAGAGAGGCAAAGTCAATCGGTTTTGACGGGAAAGGGTGTATTCACCCACGTCAAATAAAGCCAATTCATGAAGAATTTGCTCCATCGATGGAACAGATTGAAAAAGCCAAAAAAGTCACATTGGCATTTGATGAAGCAGAGAAAAAAGGACTCGGTGTTGTATCGCTAGGAAGTAAAATGATTGACCCGCCTGTTGTAAAAAGGGCGTTGCATACAATTGAATTAGCAATTGCATCAAATTTATTAAATCCTGATTGGAAAAATTAACATGATGAAAGTAAAAATGATAAAAAATGCTGTTGATCGCATGGTTCCGACAATAGTTAATGGTATCAAGCAAACTCCCTTTCAAGGTATTGGAAAGTATAAACCACAAGGTAATAAAGCAGTGCTGCCAATTCGATCTTGTTCTGATTATCCTGCGGATGGGAATAAGGTTGTAAAATCATTGGAAGTAGCTTTAAAAAAATGTGGATTAATAGATGGAATGACACTTTCTTCGCATCATCATTTCCGCAATGGCGATTTGGTGATGAATAAAGTATTTGATATTGCTGCAAAACAAGGAGTTAAAGGTCTGCGGTGGTTTCCATCAGCTGCATTCCCTTGTCATAAGCCGGTAATTGATCATATGAAAAACGGTGTAGTCGATTGGGTGGAGGGTTCGCTTAACGGTCCAATTGGTGATTATACATCACATGGCAATATGAATGGTACTGCAGTGTTACGAAGTCATGGTGGTCGTTGGCAAGCAGTTCAAGACGGTGAAGTTCATATTGATATTGCAGTAATCGCAGCGCCAACTGCCGATGCCTTTGGTAACGCCACAGGCGATAGAGGTCCATCGGCTTGCGGGTTGCTAGGATTTGGATTAGTAGATTCAATATATGCTGAAAAAGTTATAGTCGTAACAGATAATCTTGTGCCGTTTCCTTGCGTTCCATGGCAAATTCAGGGACAAAATGTTGATTATGTTGTTGTATTAGATAAAGTGGGTGAACCTGAAAAGATCGTTAGCGGAACAACAAAGCTCACAAAATCACCGGATCGTTTATATATTGCAGAACTAACAGCGAAATTTGTACAAGCAGCAGGAATTATTAAAGATGGATTCAGTTTCCAAGCCGGAGCTGGAGGCACAGCGCTTGCCTTTGCAATATTTTTAAAGGAAATGATGAAAAATGCGGGTGTTAAAGCGAGATTTATAAGAGGTGGCTCAACAAAATATTTAGTGGAAATGCTGGAAGAAGGATTAACTGATTTTATATTAGACGGTCAAACCTTTGATTTAGAAGGTGTACGTTCAATGAGGGAAAATTCCGGTCATGTAAATACTTCACCATTTACAAGTTATAATTGGCATGGAAAGGGGAATTTTGCTTCGATGTTGGATGTAGTCGTACTTGGTGCTACAGAAGTTGATGTCAATTTCAATGCCAATGTTGTAACTCATTCTGATGGAAAAATGCTACACGGAATTGGAGGATGGCAAAATTGTTTATTTAGTAAATGTACAATTTTGCCAATACCGGCATTTCGTAATCGGATACCGGTAATTGTTGATGAAGTTACAACCTTGGTTGGTCCTGGTGAATTGATTGATGTTATCGTAACTGAACGTGGTATCGTAATAAATCCATTGCGTAAAGATTTACTTAAAGCCACAAAGAATAGTGGCTTACCTATCCGTAAAATAGAAGATATCAAAGCAGAAATTGATGAATTAATTGGTGGACCACCGGAAAAACCAAAAGTGACTGATGATGTGATTGGAATAGTAAAATGGGTAGACGGGACGGTCATTGATTCTATTTATAAAATTAAAGATTAGTGTAAGTATTTGGAGGACAATTGGGTAATAATATTTTAAAATTATGGCCGGAGATAGATTGGATTAAAGATAAAGATCTATCTGGAAAAGTTGCAAAAGCATGGGAATATGCAATAGAAAAAAGTGTATTGTCGGCAGAAGATTTAGAGGAAATTCCATTTTCGTTACTTATTAAAGACTGTAATGTGTCATTTATGAATCATAAGCGAACATGTGTTCAGTTAACAGTGGATATCGCAAAACGTATGAAGGATAATTTTGGTGACGAAATTAAAATTAATATGGATATTCTAATCGCCGGGGCGATTTTAATTGACATCGGAAAGTTAATTGAGTATCAGATAGTGGATGGGAAATTAGGTACTAGTGATTTTGGCACAATTGTTCGACATCCATTTAGTGGCGTAGCAATTGCAGATAGATTTGATTTACCAGCAGAAGTTCAGCACATTATTGCAACACATTCCAAGGAAGGTGATTTAGGAAAAAGAACAGTGGAATCTATAATTGTTCATCATGCCGATTTTGTAAGCTTTGAACCGTTTAAATAATCTAACCACAAATTTCACGAATTTAACAAGAAAATAAAAATCCAAAAAATGCCACAAAATTTAATTGAAAAAATAGCTCAAAAATATACTGTTGGACTTAAGACGGAACAAAAAGTTTATAGCGGTGATTATATTGCAATCCAACCCGCTCATATTTTAACGCACGATAATACCGGTGCTGTAATGGCTAAATTTAAATCAATTGGTGCTACTAAAATTGCGAATCCGCGGCAGCCAATGTTTGCTCTTGATCATAATGTACAAGATAAGTCGAAAGAAAATTTAAAGAAATACAAAGGAATTGAATTCTTTGCTAAAGAGATGGGTGTGGATTTTTATCCGGCAGGACGAGGCATTGGTCACCAAATTATGTTGGAGGAAGGATATGCTTTCCCTGGTGAAATGACTGTAGCGTCTGATAGTCATTCGAATATGTATGGTGGCGTTGGATGTCTTGGTACGCCCGTTGTGCGTACCGATGCTGCTAGTATATGGGCAACCGGGCAAACATGGTGGCAAATACCTCCGGTCGCTAAAGTAGAACTAACCGGAAGACTTTTAAGTGGAGTTACCGGAAAGGACCTTATAATAACTTTAGCAGGTCATTTTAATAATGATGAAGTGTTGAATCACGCATTGGAGTTCTGTGGAGATGGCATTCAATCTTTATCGATTGATGATCGACTTACAATTGCCAATATGACAACGGAGTGGGGTGCACTTGTCGGAATATTCCCAATAGACAATCATACAATCACTTGGTTGCGAAATAGAGCAGATATATTGATAACTAGAGGATTGTCAGGTGTTCCTTCGGATGCAAATAGCGAACAAGATAAAGATGGAATAGTTGTTAATCCAAGAATCAATAAGAATCGGATTGATAAATTAATTGAAGAAAATATTTCAAGTGATGAAGGTGCTTTTTACTCAAGAGTACTATCTATTGATTTAAGTACGGTACGTCCACACATAGCCGGTCCTGACAATGTTAAAACAAAAACAAATATATCTGAAATTGAGAAACAGGATATAAAAATCAATAAAGCTTATTTAGTATCCTGTGTAAATAGTAGGGTAAGTGATTTGGCTGAAGCAGCTAAAGTACTAAATGACAAAAAAGTGGCAAATGGTGTAGAATTTTACATTGCTGCCGCTTCAAGCGAAGTACAAACAGAAAGTGAAAAAAGAGGCGACTGGGAGATATTGCTGAAAGCAGGAGCTATCCAATTACCACCGGGATGTGGACCTTGTATCGGTTTGGGCGTTGGGTTATTAAAAGATGGCGAAGTAGGTATTTCGGCAACCAATAGGAACTTCAAAGGACGTATGGGAAGTAGGGATGCAAAAGCATATTTAGCTTCACCCGCAGTGGTTGCAGCTTCGGCAGTGGCGGGTAAAATCTGTGGTCCAGAGAAATTTGATTCAATTGAACTAAATAGTACTATTAAAATTTTTGGAAAAAGAAAAAAAGAAAATGCCACTATTAAGTTATTAAAAGGTTTCCCGAAACAAATAACCGGCGAAGCAATTTATTGTCCACAAGATAATTTAAATACAGACGGAATTTATCCGGGCAAATACACTTATATTGACAATTTTTCCCCAAAACAACAAGCTGAAGTTGTTATGGAAAATTATGATCCCGACTTTGGCGAGATCACCCAAAACGGCGATATCTTAGTCAGCGGATTTAACTTTGGTACAGGTAGTTCAAGAGAACAGGCGGCAACCGCTTTAAAATATAAGGGAATCAGATTAGTAATTGCCGGTTCTTTCAGTCAAACGTATAAACGAAATGCAATAAATAACGGTTTTATAGTGATTGAAGCACCTGAATTTGTAAAAGATATAAAAAAATCATTTGTAGAAAAAGTATTATCCGATGTTTTAACAATCAGAACCAACTTAAAAATAACTATCGATTTTGAGCAATCATTGATTAGCACTCAACGAAAAAGATACGATATTGATGCTATCGGAACTGCAGCTCAAGAATTAGTTATTGAAGAAGGTTTGGAAAACTGGGTTAAGAATAGATTATAGTTAATTAATAAAATAATTTTAGTATTTTAGGAGAATAAATGTCAAAGAGAACAATTGTAACCCTACCGGGAGATGGTATCGGAAGAACTGTACTAGAGGAAACAATCCGAGTACTTGATGCTGCAGGTTTTGAAGCAAATTATATTGAAGGTGATATTGGATGGAAATTTTGGTGTTCTGAAGGAAATCCATTACCACAAAGAACATTAGATTTACTTGAAAAACATAAGATTGGTTTATTTGGCGCTATCACATCTAAACCAAAAGATGAAGCTTTTGATGAACTAAAACCTGAATTACAGGAAAAAGGTTTAGTTTACTCCAGCCCTATTGTTGGATTAAGGCAGCATTTTGGATTGGATATTTGTCTGCGACCTTGCCGAACTTATAAAGGTAATCCATTAAATTTTATAAAAAGAGGAGCGGGTGGTACTGTTGAAGAACCGGAAGTTGATGTAGCCATTTTTCGGCAAAATACCGAAGGATTATATGGAGGTGTTGAATGGAGTAATCCACCTAAGCAAGTATATGACGCGCTCATGACGCATCCAAAATTTGTACAAAATTTTGGTGATACTTCTGTTGAAGAAATATCGGTTTCAACAAGGATATTTACCAAAAAAGCTACCGAGAGAATTTTGCGGGCAGCATTTGATTACGCCAAGAAATATGGGTATAAATCGGTAACCGTTTGTGAGAAGCCAAATGTGATTAGGGAAACATCAGGAATGATGTATAAAATGGCTCAGCAGATTCAGAAAGCCGATTTTCCCGAAATTGAATTATGGAACACAAATATTGATGCACAAATGATGTGGTTAACAAAAAATCCTGAAAATTATGGTGTTATTGTTGCCGGTAATATGTTTGGTGACATTGTATCTGATGGTTTTGCCGGACTTATCGGAGGGCTTGGATTTGCGTGCAGCGCTCAGTATAATCCTGAAACAGGGATTGGCGTTTTTGAACCAACTCATGGTAGCGCTCCTAAATATGCTGATTATTCGGTTTCTATAGTCAATCCAATTGCAATGGTAGAATCTGCTTGCATGATGCTTGATTTTATTGATGAACCGGATATTGCAAAGCGGATGAGAAAAGCAGTTGCTGATGTTGTAAAAGAAGGTAAAGTAAGAACCTATGATATGGCTAAGATGCCCGGCAGAGCCGATGTGGTAGAAAGAGGCGCTGCTTCAACAAAGCAAATGGCTGATGCCATTATTGCAAAACTATAAAGCAGAGTGGAAAGTAGAAGGTAAATAGTAGATAGGGTAAAGCAAGTGGTTTATAAGAAAATCAAGCATTTTACAGATTTAATAGTGTGGCAAAAATCTCATCAATTGGCGCTTGACATTTACAGGTTGACAAACAACTTCCCAAACGAAGAAAAATTTGGATTAATTAGCCAAATGAGAAGAGCAGCCTATTCTATTCCTGCCAATATTGCAGAGGGATTTAAAAGACAAGGTGCTAAAGATAAAATTCGTTTTTATAATATAGCACAAGGTTCATTGTCTGAATTATCCTATTTCTTAATTTTAAGCACTGATTTGGACTACACTACGACCAATCTTCGCAGTAAGGTGAATGAAATTGAAAAACTATTAGCAGGATTAATACGGTCAATAAAAAGTACCTAACCCTTGTCTACTATCTGCTAACTACTATCTGCTAACTACTAAATTAAGGAGTAAAAATTGGGAAAATCTATATCAAGACAGATCGCAGAATTTGCCGTAAATCTAAAATATGAAGACCTTCCAAGTGAAGTAATTGATGAAGTAAAACGATACTTATATGATTCAATTGGTTGTGCAATCGGTAGTATGCAAACCAACGATGTAAATATTATCCGTGAAATATATAAGGAAATGGGCGGAGAACCGGAAGCTACTATTTTCGCTTTTGGCGATAAACTTCCGGCAGTTAATGCTACATTGATCAATTCGTTAATGATTCGTGCATTAGACTTTAATGATATTTATTGGAAAGAGGACCCAAGCCATCCATCAGATATTATTCCGGCAGCATTGACAGTTGCTGAAAAAGTAAATGCATCAATGAAAGATGTAATTGTTGCAATAGTATTAGCATACGAATTTGAACAACGTTTATGTTTATTTGCAAAGCCGGGCGTGCGTGAACGTAAATGGCATCACGCCACACTTACGCAATTTGTATCGCCTATAGTAGCGGGAAAAATATTAGGACTCACAGTGGATGAAATGGTAAACGCCATCGGAATAAGCGGTTGTCATAATCATACAATCGGTTGTCCGACTGCCGGAGTATTAACAATGATGAAAAATACGGTTGATCCAATGGCGGTCCAATCGGGAGTTTTTGCAGCGCTTATGGCTCAAAAAGGGTACAGCGGCACAGAAAAAGTATTTGAAGGTAAAGAAGGGTTCATGGACGCTTTTATTGGTTGGGATGCCCAAAAAGAGAAATTAAATCCTACAGATATGGAAGGACGTGATGGTGTATCTGCTTGGGGATGGGATGTCGATGAATTAGTTGGCAATTTAGGTAAGGATTATAAAATCCTCGAGTGCAGCATGAAAGCCTTCCCGACCGAAGCATTAACGCATACTCATATATCTTGTGTGTTGAAAATTATGGTTAATAATAATTTAGATTATTCAGATATTGAAGAAGTTAAGGTAACTGCATTTGCACAAGCTTATGATATATTATTTGATCCTACAAAGTATCGTCCTGAATCCAGAGAAACCGCTGATCACTCACTTCCTTATTGTTTAGCAGCTGCAATGGTGGATAAAAAGATTACAACAGAATCATTCTCGGATGAGAAATTAAATGACCCTCGTATTTTTGAAGTAATTGATAAAATTAAAGGTGAACCTTCAATAGAATTTGAAAAGATGTTCCCGGCAAAGCAACCATCCAAAGTGGTGATAACCACAAAGAATGGGGAAAAATATTCGGAATATCTTGAATATCCTAAAGGTGATCCTAGAGAATCAATGACAATGGAAGACTTGGAAAATAAATTTAATTCGTTAGCTTCTGATAAATTTAATGAATCTAAATTGTTAGAATTAAAGGAATTAATTTTTAATTGTGATGAATATTCCGCAAGAGACTTTATGGAGAGACTTATAGAACGCAGATGACACGGATTGGGTAGATTTACACGGATAAAAAAAGTAAATAATGCTAAAAACAAATAGTACACAAATAACGGGACTAGACAAATTTGTACTAATAATGTTTTTTATATCATTAAATTATAAATTTGTGATTATCCGTATTTCGGAATGAAACCGCAGTTTAAAAGAGTAATTTTTACTAATGATAGGAAATAATAGAACATTGATAACACAGATTAAATGGATTTACACTGATGGTTTTGTTTTTTAAAAGTATTATTAAGTTTTTAAATCTGTGATTATCCGTAATATCTGTGTAATCTGTGTTCTATGAGAAAATGAAATACATCGGTCCAGACTTTTACTATATTACAGAATTATTAACGGAAGAAGAACTTGCTATACAGAAAACTGCGCATGATTTTGTAAAAAATGAATTTATGCCTATCATTCAGGAACATTTTCGTGAAGGAACATTTCCTGCATCTATAATACCAAGAATGGGTGAGATCGGTGTCTTTGGTCCTACCTTCCCGGAGAAATTTGGTGGCGCCGGTGTGAGTAATGTCGCCTACGGATTGCTAATGCAGGAACTTGAAAGAGGTGATTCAGGGTTACGTTCATTTGCTAGTGTGCAAGGTGGATTAGTGATGTATCCGATTTTGGAGTATGGTTCGGATGAACAGAAGAATCAATGGTTACCTAAGCTTGCACGAGGAGTAATCGTTGGATGTTTCGGTTTAACTGAGCCAGAATTTGGTTCTAATCCCGGAGGAATGATAACACGTGCAAAAAGAGCTGGCGATGATTGGGTAATCAATGGCAGTAAAATGTGGATCACTAATGGTTCAATTGCCGATATTGCTATTGTTTGGGCGAAAGATGAAAATAATATTATAAGAGGATTTATAGTTCCAAAGGATACTAAGGGTTTTACGGCACCTGAGATGCATGGGAAATTAAGTTTACGTGCATCGGTAACTTCCGAATTAATATTTGATAATGTAATTGTATCAGAAAAACAGAGATTGTCTAAAGCAGAGGGATTAAAAACACCATTATCCTGTTTATCGCAAGCAAGATATAGTATCGCTTGGGGAGCAATTGGAGCAGCAATTGACTGCTACGAAACTGCATTGGAATATTCAAAGAACCGAAAACAATTTTCTCGACATATCGCATCATATCAATTAACTCAGAAAAAATTAGTTGATATGCTCGAGGAAATTACCAAAGCTCAATTATTAGCCATCCAACTTGGTAGATTGAAAGATCAAGATAAAGCGAGCTTTGCGCAAATATCATTAGCAAAACGGAATAATGTTGCCATAGCCAGAGATATCGCGCGTAGTGCGCGAGAAATACTTGGCGCAAATGGTATCACAGATGACTACCCCATTATGCGGCACATCATGAATCTTGAATCGGTTTATACCTATGAGGGTACGCACGAAATGCATACATTGATAGTTGGAAAGGAAATTACTGGTTTTGATGCCATCGAATAATTGAATATTATGAGTTTATTTGACTCAATAACTAACCAATTAGTTCCAAAAGGGAAAGAACCTGCCAGAGTTTATCGGAGTAAAATAGGCAAATTTCAAGGCTGGGTTTCTGTCTTTGTCAATGGATTTTTATTCATAATTAAATTCATTATTGGAATTATCATTGGTTCGGTGAGCGTCATCGCTGATGCGATCCATACCCTTTCAGATGTCATTTCTTCCGGTGTAGTTATATGGGGTTTCCATGAAGCTGAAAAACCGGCCGATACCGAGCATCCATACGGACATGGGAGAGTGGAATATATCGCCACTTTAATAATCGCAATTTTACTTGTAGTAGTCGGAGTTGAATTTATTAAATCATCAATTGCAAGGATTTTGAACCCATCTCCAATCTCACCTACTTGGTGGATGATTATAATAATATTAGCTACTGTTTTTCTGAAAGAATTAACTGCTCGTTATGCGGAGTTTTTAGCACATAAAATTTCATCCGGCACTCTACATGCCGATGCATGGCATCATCGTTCCGATGCTATATCATCTTTGTTAGTAATTGTTGCAATGATTGCAGGTAAATACGGTTATTATTCTATAGATGGATGGGCAGGCATAGGTGTGGCGTTATTTGTTATATGGACAGGATTCACAATCGCCAAAGAGGCGATAGATGATATAATTGGCACTCCTCCCGCTGAAGACGAAATAAATGACATTAAGCAAGTAGTGTCTAACATAAAGGGAGTGCTTGGGGTACACGATATCACTGTCCATAGTTATGGAAAAGATAAATTTGTGAGTATCCATGTGGAAATTGACGATAATATTTCTTCAGCAAAAGCCCATGATATTGCTGAAGATGTTGAAGAGATACTATTTTCAAGATTAGAAATAGAACCAACTGTTCATATTGATCCAATCAGTATTAATAATCCTATGATTCAAAAGGTGAATATTTATTTGGAAAATAATTGGAATGATGATGAACGAATTGCCGGATGGCATGATATCCGTATTGTTGATACAGAAAAACATCATGTCATATTATTTGGAATTAATATAAAAGCAGGATTCACCAAAGCTGAAAATATCGGGATTCGTGATGAATTAATTAATGCTGTTAAAAGAAATTTTAGCGGATTTGATGTGAATATTAGAATCTCTCCAATCCATCGGTATTGATTAGACGAAATAGAACGCAGATGACCCATCTATGCTAAAGCTACGATGGGCAAGCACGGATTGAACGGATTTGCGCTGATAAAAACGATTTTGAAATAAAAACAAAAAACGCAGATTTACATAGATTGTTTTTAATATATTAAGTTTTAAGTCCGTTTTTATCCGTTGTATCAGTGTTATCCGTGTTCTATTAATAGTCAATATTTAATCGTCAATCTTCAATTTCAATAACCTCTCCACTTTGAAAAATGTTTTCTTTTCCATAAATTAATATTATTGCCTCACCTTTGGGAGTTAATCCTTTAAATACACCGTTTACAATTTCATTACCGGAGTGGAAAGTTACCTTTTGATTGAAATGGGCGCATCGTTCTTCCCAATCTATTAAATGTGATTGTGTATCATCTTTATCTTGAATTCGATATTCTAAATAATTAAGAATATTTGCTAGTAATAGTTCTAATTGATATTGTGTTCCACTTTCAATCATTAACGAGGTCGCATTTAAGCGAGGATCTTTGGGAAAATCATCAATCGTTTCATTTACATTTAATCCAATTCCAATAACCATGGAATGAATTTGTCCGCCTCGTATTTTACTTTCGCAAAGAATACCACCTACTTTTTTCCCATTGATCAAAACATCATTTGGCCACTTTAATTGTGCTTGAACATCGTAATCGAGTAAACAATCGGTTATTGCTAAGCCGGCAATCAGTGAATACAGATTAATTTGACTTGGCAGTGCATTTGGATACATTATAATTGAAAATGTTAAACTTTTACCCGGAATAGAAATCCACTTATTAGATTGCCTTCCACGACCTTTTAACTGATTATCCGTTATTACAACCGTTCCATTCGGTATATTTTTAGAGATTAGCTCCCAAGCCTTAGTATTAGTTGAATCTAATTTTGGGTAATATTGAACTGATTGACCAAAAAAATCGGTAGTTGACTTTTCTTTATAAAGATTTAAATTAATCATCTTTTTGGGATTTTGTATAAGCTAATTTAATATTTAAAAACTATTGATAAATGAAATGCTAAAACAAAACATAAAGGTTTTTTTGTCCTATGTGTTTGTTTATACTTGATATAAACTTATTTTCGATAGCAATATTTTATCATAATGTTATTTTTCAATTCCATGAAAAACTTTTAAGGCTATTTCCATTATATAAGGAGAAGAAAAGGTAAGATTTAAAAAATCGTCAGGTTTTGTTTTTCCAGTAGAGTTGCTAAAAATTTCCCAAGTTAGTTGCACTGAAGCATTATGTATTTTCTCATCATTATTTCGATTAATTTGATCAATTATTTCTAAAAATAATTTACTATAAATGGGGTATCTATCTCGTAAAATAGGGATTAAGGATTCTTTCTTTATTTTTTTATTTGAATGTTTCTCATAATAGTTACAAATGTAATCAAGCCATTTTGAATTAAATTTATCAGCTAATTCTACATTCTC
>JAUWFQ010000001.1 GCA_030606865.1 bacterium | reverse complement strand
GGAACAGGATTTTTTCTATAAATTCGGAAACTTAGAAAAATTTAACTATCCCGGAGATAAGCATAAAATGTTATTAAAGATGCATCCTGAAGGTTTAGAAGACTTTGAATTTCATGGATTCTCATTTGATCAAGAAAAATTTAAGGAACAAATGGAAGAACTGCGCAAAGAACTTGATAAAATGAAAGAGGAACTGAAGAAACTAAAAGAAGAAAAGTAATTATCCTTTATTTATTTAATGTTTTTCTTAAAACCCCTGCTAAGCAGGGGTTTTTTTATATTAAAAAATAATAATTCAGAGCTTTTATGTCGATAAAAATAAATAACTTTACTAAGTTTAAATCCATTTTATGACACACAATATTTTCTTTTTATCAATTATTATCACGAGTATGATCCTTGGGCAGGATTATGTTTGGCCTACCCACACCGGCAAGCAGCTTACCTCTAATTTCGGTGAATTCCGCGATAAACATTTTCATATGGGTATTGATATCCGCACCAACGGTAGTATCGGTCACCCGATGTATGCCGTGAACGATGGATACATTTACCGCATTGCAACAAATTTTAACGGCTACGGTAAAGCACTTTATCTCAATACAACCTATGGTAAAATTGCTGTTTATGGACATTTAAGTAGATTTTCTACGCAATTAGAAAACCGATTGTTTGAACTACAAAATGAAAATCAGTCTTATTTTGTAAATAAATATTTTACTCAGAAAGAATACCCAATTAAGCGTGGCGAGATAATTGGTTACTCCGGCAATTCCGGTGGTTCAATGGGTCCTCATTTACATTTTGAATTGCGCAATGAACATGATCAACCATTAAATCCACTAATTAATGGATTACCATTAGTTGATAACATTCCTCCGGAATTTTTAAATTTATCAATAATCCCGCTTGCTACAGGAACACATATTGACAACTCTCCCTTACCTCAGAATTTTACTCCTATTCGCACATCTCCAAATGAATATACTTTAAAAGATACAATATTGGTTGGTGGTAAATATGGAATTACAACACAAGTAATTGATAAAACTCAAAACGCATCATATTCATATCAGATTGAAAAATTAGAATTATTGGTAGATTCTATTTCTGTTTATACTGTTCAGTATGATTTGCTTGATTTCAGCGAAGGTAAAAATATTTCAACAATTCATGGTCAACCTATCATTCATCCGAAATATAATGAGTTTCAAAAATTATATCGAATAAAATATTATCCAAAACTTACGATCCACCAGGATGAAAAAACCGGAATAATCAATTTAGCCGAAGGAATTCATAAAATAGAAATTATTGCGTTTGATGCCACACAAAATAAATCTGTGCTGACTTTTTACATAAGGTCAACCATGCAACTTCAAAAACCAAAGTATACAACATCTCTTAATTTAAATGATTATCCAACACTCAATGGTGATTTCAAAGTTTTCAATCCGGAATTAATTCAGTTAGAAAAAGGCACGATCTTTCAACTTCAGACCGATATAAGTAACTCAGATATAATCACGGCATTTATTGAAAAAACTGATATGCTCCTTACCTTTTCATTAAAAAATATTGGTGCTGATAAATATGTTAGTGAGATGATTAATCCTATTTTGTTTAAAGATAGTAAATCCTGTGGATTTTTAATTTATTCAGATATAATACAAAAACATGAATTTGATTTTACACCTATGGTGATCTTGCCTGATTCTGCTCATAAAATCTTTTCGCATGATAGTCTTAGCTCCATTGAAATCAACAACGCAATTTATGATACAACGTTAATGTGGATTACTAAACAAACTTTACCACCACATAACAATTCGGAAAATCGTAAATCTAATGTTTATGAGTTACACCCGTATGGTATTCCATTTAAAAATGACGTTTCTATTTCATTAGTTATTAATAATGATGCGGAATTGGAGCATTGTGCTATTTATACTTTTAATAAGAAAAAATCAAAATGGGATTTTGTGGAAAGTGATACTGATACAACAATTAATTTTATTAATACAAAATTAAGTATACCTAATATTTTTACTGTTTTCGAAGATACAAAACCACCCGGTTTTTTGTATACATATCCTAAAAATCAACAAATTTATTCAAAAAATACATTAAAAAAATTCATTATAACTTTAAACGATGATATATCGGGAATAAATTTATCAGAGGAAAATTTAGAGGCATACTTGGATGGCAAAAGGATTTGGGTTGCCTATCAACCAATAGAAAAAGAAATATCTTATAATCTAAGAAGTTCATTATCAATAGGTGAACATAATCTGCTAATAAATATTCAGGATCGTTCTGGCAATTCAGCATCAAAAACAATTAAATTTTTCATTGAATAATGTTCTTCCCATATAAAGATGACAACCCGCGCATTGTAGTACCTTTTGTAACGTATGCAATTATTGCATTTAATTTGGTTGTGTTCTTCTATCAAATGGGGCTTGATTTTGCCGCAGGGCAAGAATTCACATTATCTTTTGGACTAATTCCCGCTACCTTCACAGATTTACCGCGCGGCGAAATTACCATCGCATATGCGCAATATTTAAGTGAAGCAACCAGCAGCCGTATATTTTTAGACGCTACGCCCAACAGTCCATACCTAACTGTTTTTACATCAATGTTTATGCACGGTGGAATAGCACATATATTTGGAAATATGTTATTCCTATGGATATTTGGCGACAACGTAGAAGGCGCTCTTGGGCACGTAAAATTTGCTGTCTTCTATTTATTATGCGGAATCGGAGCTGCAACCGGGCAAATCTTTATCGATGTAAATTCAATGGTTCCCATGATTGGAGCAAGCGGTGCAATTGCCGGTGTGTTGGCAGCATATATGTTAAGATATCCGCGAGCGCGCATTCATACCTTTGTGTTTTTAATAGTAATTTTTACTACTATTAAGATTCCGGCGTATATTGTAATTGGTATTTGGTTTGCAACACAAGTGTTGTCCGGTATTGGTACTTTCGGTGTTGACACAAGCAGCGGAGTGGCTTGGTTTGCTCATATTGGCGGTTTTATAACCGGCGTTTTATTGGAACGATTTTTTAAATATGTACGACTTGAAAAATATTAGGAAATTATTATGGAAAAATTAATCAAAAAGGCACGTTTAGCTCAGAAAAATTCTTATGCTCCGTATTCAAAATACAAAGTTGGTGCAGCAATTCTTACTGAGGATGATACAATAATTTCCGGTTGTAACGTTGAATCAAGTAGTTACGGACTTACTTGCTGCGCTGAACGTGTTGCCATTTATAGTGCGATTACCAAAGGACACAATAAATTTAAAGCATTAGCTATATTCACAGAGAATGGTGGAACACCCTGTGGTGCGTGTCGACAAGTTATTTGGGATCTATGCGGAGACATTCCTATTTATATCGCCGATGAAAATGCTAAGGTTTATGAAACAACAAGTAAGAATTTACTTCCTGATGCATTTGATGGTAGTATGTTAAAATGAAAACTAAATCAATACTAATTGGAATTGCCGGCGGAACCGGTTCCGGGAAAACATCTATCTCTAAAGAATTATTAGTAGAATATGGAAAGGGCGAGGTAGTAGTAATACAACAAGATTCATATTATAAAGATTTATCACATATGAAATTGGAAGAACGTCAACTTCACAATTTTGACCATCCCGATGCAATTGATATAAAATTATTCAATGAACAAATCACTGACTTACTAAATGGTAACACTGTCGATGTACCGATTTATGATTTCACTACCCACGTTCGTTCAATAGAAAAAATTACTGTTTCTCCACATCATGTAATTGTATTGGAAGGTATTTTAGCGTTACATTTTATATCTCTACGGAAGCTAATGAATATCAAAATTTATGTTGAAACTCCTGCTGATATTAGATTTATACGTCGCTTAAGCCGTGATATTAAGGAACGCGGACGTACAACACAATCAGTGATTGATCAATATTTATCTACAGTAAGACCAATGCACGACCAATTTGTTGAACCATCCAAATACTATGCCGATGTTATTATACCGGAAGGTGGAGAAAACAAAGTGGCAATTGACCTGATTCGCACAAAAATTAATTCAATATTATCAAGGAAATAATCTAAAATGACTTGGACACCACGAGATGCCGGTTGGATCGAAGTAATTTGTGGCAGTATGTTTAGCGGTAAAACCGAAGAACTTATTCGTCGTGTTCGCCGCGCTCAAATCGCTAAAATGGACACAATTATATTCAAACCAAAAGTAGATGATAGATATAGCCCGGAACATATTGTATCACATAATCAAATGAAATTGAATTCGCAAATTGTGGAAACAGCCGATGAAATACTCACCAAATCGCAAAAAGCGGAAGTTGTTGCTATCGACGAAGCGCAGTTTTTTGATGATGATATCATCAAAATTTGTAAAATATTGGCGAAACAGAAAAAACGCGTTATTGTTGCCGGGCTGGATACAGATTATAAAGGAGAACCCTTTGGACCAATGCCTCACTTAATGTGCGAAGCGGATTATGTTGATAAACTACGAGCTATTTGCGTCGTTTGCGGTAATCCCGCTACATATACACAAAGAACAAGCAAGGATCAGCAAAGAGTCGTTATCGGTGAAACCGATATTTATGAAGCACGTTGTCGTAATTGCTACGAACCACCGGAGGATTAGATGGAAAGATTTATCGGAATTATAGGTATATTGGTTTTGCTAGGCATCGCTTTTGCGATGTCTAATAACCGACGGCGGCTTGATTGGCGTTTGATATTTTGGGGACTATCACTACAATTATTATTTGCATTATTTATCCTGAAAACACCAATTGGCCAGCCATTTTTTGGCGCTGTAGATATAGTAATAAAAAAATTGCTTAGTTTTTCTGACGCAGGCAGTGATTTTCTTTTTAAATCGTTTGGCACCGGTGTAGTGGAGGCACCGTTAATGAACTTTGCCTTTCGCGTGCTTCCTACTATCATCTTTTTCTCTTCACTAATGGCCATATTATATTATCTTGGTATTATGCAAGTCATAGTCAAGTTTATTGCTAAAATAATGGAGAAAACCCTAAAAACAAGTGGTGCTGAAACACTTAGCGTTTCAGCTAATATATTTGTAGGACAAACCGAAGCTCCCCTTATGATACGCCCTTTCGTTAAAGGATTAACTCAATCGGAAATAATGGCAATTATGGTTGGTGGATTTGCAACGGTCGCCGGTGGTGTAATGGCAATTTATGTTAAAATTCTTTCCGATGTTCCCGGCATTGCCGGACATCTTATGGCTGCATCAATCATGAGTGCACCGGCGGCGATGGTAGTAGCGAAAATCATTTATCCTGAAACCGAAATTGCTGCTACCGCCGATGACGATACCGTACATGTAGAAAAAATTGATGATAATGCAATGGAGGCTTTAGCGCGTGGAGCCACATCCGGATTACAATTAGCAGGTAATGTTGCAGCTATGCTTATCGCATTTGTTGCGCTAATCGCGATGGTAAATGCGCTACTCGGTTTTGTAGGCGTAACTTTACAAGAAATCCTTGGTTTTATATTTAAACCATTAGCATGGACAATGGGTATTCCTTGGGAAGAAGCAGGAATAATGGGGACACTCATGGGGGAAAAATTAGTTCTCACAGAACTTATTGCTTACGCTGATTTAAGCGAATTAAGAAATACAGGTGGTATTTCTGACCGAACTGCAATAATTGCTAGCTACGCTTTATGCGGATTTGCAAATTTCGCTTCTATCGGAATTCAAATTGGCGGACTTGGTGGCATTGCTCCCAGCCGCAGGAAAGATTTTGCAAAATTAGCGTTAAAAGCGATGTTTGGAGGCGCAATTGCATCATGGCTAACGGCTACAATCGCTGGTATCTTAATTTAATTAGAAGGAAAAAGGAAATGCGAATAATTCTCATGGGGCCTCCCGGAGTGGGAAAAGGAACTCAGGCAAACAGAATCGTTGATAAATTTGGGATCATTCATCTATCTACAGGAGATATTCTCCGGGCAGAGGTTGGTGGCAACACTGATGTTGGTAAAAAAGCAAAAAAATTTATGGATGCAGGGCAACTTGTTCCTGATGAACTATTATTAAATATGATGGAAAACCGCCTACAACAAAAGGATTGTAAAAAAGGTTATTTATTGGACGGGTTCCCTCGCACTATAACACAAGCCGAGGGTCTAGAATTAATCTTAAAGAAGATAAATCATTCAATTAATTATGTAATCAGTTTAACAGCTGACGAAACAGAGTTAGTAAACCGTTTAGTATTACGCGGAAAAGAATCCGGGCGTAGTGATGATACAGAAGAAGTAATTAAAGAACGACAGCAAGTATATTGGGAACTCACTTCACCGCTATTGGAATTTTATCGTGAGCGTAATTTATTATTTGAGGTGAATGGCTTAGGAACCATTTCTGAAATCACTAATAGAATCTTAAACGTTTTGGAGTAAAAATGTTAAAAGTTGGGCTAACCGGCGGCATTGGCAGTGGTAAAAGTACAGCAAGCTCTATCCTTGCTAAACTCGGTTCTTACATATTTGATGCCGATGCTGAAGCAAAAAAAATCCTAAATAAGAATAAAGAGGTCCAAAAAAATATCATTGAGGAATTTGGAAGTGATGTGCTGGACCATAATGAATTAATTGATAAGAAAAAACTTGCAAAAGTTGCCTTTCAAGATGAAGATCATCAAATAATTCTGAACTCAATAATTCATCCGTTTGTATTTAAAGAACTCGATAAACAATTCATAAAAATATCTAATCAAAAAAAGTATGCTAGTTTCATAGTTGATGGCGCTTTGATTTTTGAGTCGAGTATGGATCAACATTTGGATTTAGTCCTGCTTATTGCTTCATCATTAAAATTCCGAATAGAACGCGCCTTAAATAGAGGTACATTATCCAGAGAAGACATACTTAGGAGAAGTGAGTTACAATGGACAGATGAAGATAAAGCAGAAATGGCTGATTATACCATATATAACAATGGTACCGAAAAAGAACTTAAAGAGAAAATAAAAGAATTCCACGAAGAACACATTTATAGATAGTTTTATCGACCTATTTAGATTGAATGTAGAAGGTTAAAAGAGTTAATTTTTGTATCTATTAATGAATAAATATTAGGTGATTTATGGCAAAACTACATGGTCATATAAAGATTGAAATTGAGAACTGCAAAGGTTGTGAGTTATGCGTTAGTGAATGTCCTCAAGATTCCCTCAAAATGTCAAAAAATATTAATAAAAATGGTTATCATTATGCTGTACTAAAAGATGATACTTGTACCGGCTGTATAAATTGTGCATTAGTGTGCCCTGAGGCAATAATTACTGTGTATAGAGAATCAAAAACATCAAAAGAAAAGATTGCAACAATTTCAGGTGTAAAAGACAATATTTCAATTTCGGTAAATTAGGATTATTATGGGTAAAAAACTATTAATGAAAGGTAACGAAGCCCTTGCAGAAGCCGCAATTAGGGCAGGTGTAAAAGGATATTTTGGATACCCAATCACTCCACAATCAGAGTTATTAGAATACATGGCTACAAATCTTGACTCTCGCGGTGGTGTATTTGTGCAAGCAGAAAGTGAAGTGGCTGCAATAAATATGGTTTATGGAGCATCTGGAACAGGTGTGCGAGTAATGACAAGTACCAGTAGCCCTGGATTCAGTTTAATGCAAGAGGGGATTTCGTATATGGCTTGCGCTGAACTACCATGTTTACTTGTTAATGTTGTACGCGGTGGTCCCGGATTAGGAACAATACAACCTTCGCAAGGCGATTACTTTCAAGCGGTAAAAGGTGGTGGTCATGGTGATTACAAATTAATTGTTCTTGCTCCCAACAGTGTTCAGGAAATGGCGGATTTTGTTTATCTAGGATTTGATCTGACTGATAAATATCGTAATCCTGTACTTATCCTTACTGATGGTGCTTTGGGTCAAATGATGGAATCGGTTGAATTTCCGGAATACAATCCAGAGGAACATCTTGTAGATCATTCCAGCTGGACAACCGTTGGTAGAGAAAATGGAAGGGAACAGCATTATATTACATCTCTTCATCTCCTGTCAGAAAAAATGGAAGAGATAAATATCCATCTACAAGATAAGTATAAAACAATCCAAAAGAATGAAACTCGGTTTGAATCAATTATGACCGAAGATGCTGATATACTCATTGTTGCTTTTGGTTTATCATCACGATCATCGCAAAAAGCTTTAGAATTAGCACGTGAACAAGGACTGAAAGTTGGCATACTTCGTCCAATCACTTTATTTCCTTTTCCTTCCGATGAGTTGAAACGTTTGGCGAATAGCGTAAAAGGAATTTTGGTTGTTGAGATGAATGCCGGGCAAATGGTTGAGGATGTTCGTCTGTCAGTTGGTAGTAATATACCAGTTGATTTCTATGGTCGAATGGGGGGTATGATTCCTCAACCTGATGAAATTGTTCAAAAAATTAAAGATTTATCCAAACAAGTAAAAATATAGCAGGATATTTATGGAAACAACTAGAGAAGGCATCGTTTGCAACAATCTTGATCAAATGGATGTCGTATTTGATAGAACTGAAGTTCTTCACGATACACCAACTAGCTATTGCCCGGGCTGCAGTCATTCAGTAGTTCATCGTTTAATAATGGAAGTGATTGATGAGTTGGGGATTTTAGAAAATACTATAGGTGTTGCACCTGTTGGCTGTTCAGTTTTTGCCTATCATTTTATGAATGTTGATATGCAGCAAGCCGCGCATGGTCGCGCTACTGCAGTAGCCACCGGCATTAAACGGGTTTTGCCCGATAAAATTGTGTTTTCTTATCAGGGAGATGGAGATCTTGCCGCAATCGGTACTGCTGAAACTATCCATACAATTAACCGTGGTGAAAATATTGTAATGATTTTTATAAATAATGGAATCTATGGGATGACCGGCGGGCAAATGGCGCCGACTACACTCGAGGGAGATGTAACATCCACGACACCGCACGGACGCGATGTTCACATTCAAGGCCATGCCATTAAAATTACTGAAATGATCGCCATTATGGATGGCGCTTACTACGTAACTCGTCAAGCAGTTAACTCAGCGAAAACAGTGCGCAAATGTAAGAAAGCAATTAAACAGGCATTTCAATATCAAATTGATGGAAAAGGCGGCACAAGTTATGTTGAAGTTGTAAGTAATTGTCCATCCGGTTGGAAGATGACACCAATTGAGGCAAATAAAAAGATAGATGAAGAAGTGTTAGGATATTATCCATTAGGTGATTTAAAAACCCCACCTAAAGGAGCTTAAGATGAACGAAGAATTAATCGTCGCTGGATTTGGCGGACAAGGTGTTTTATCAATGGGGATGACTTTAGCATACGCCGGTATGGTAGAGGACAAATATGTCGCTTGGATTCCGAGCTATGGTCCGGAAATGCGCGGGGGAACCGCTAATTGCACTGTTATTGTCTCGGATACAAATGTGAGTTCACCAATTATTAGCAGCTATGATACAGCAATTGTGTTAAATCAACCATCTTTGGAAAAATTTGAACCAAAAGTAAAACCGGGTGGCATACTAATTTATGAATCAAACAATGTTTTGAATCCACCAACACGAAAAGATATTGATATTTATGCAATTCCGGCTGCCATAGAAGCAGCTAAACTTGGTAATAAAAAAACAATGAATATGATCATTCTTGGTGCTTTTTTAGCAAAAAGACCACTTGTATCGGTTAAATCAATCATGGAAGGTTTGTCTAAAGTCTTACCGGAACGCAATCATCATTTATTACCTGTAAATAAAAAAGCGCTTAAGCACGGAATGGAATTAATCAAATAATTATTTTGCTTTAATAAACAACGTTATTTTTAAACAGATATTTTTACAATTTGAAGCATCAAAATTAACAGGAGGTGTGTCTTCTTTATTTTAGCTATTAATCCCGGGGCTACTACAACTGAAATTGGATATTTCAGTAATGAACGGGAATTATGGCGTGAACAAATAAACCATTCACAAAATTCTTTACTTTCTTGGATACCTGACCAACTTCAAATTCGGTTCGATTCCTTAAGTCCTTTCTTTAGCAAAATAACTAAATTAGACGCTATTGCTGCTCGTGGCGGACCATTAAAACCACTTGCAGGAGGAGTGTACAGTATTAATGAAAAAATGTTGTCGGCATACATATCGTGCGAATACGCAAACCATGCCTCAAATTTAGCGGCTCTTATCGCAGACAAATTATCCCACCAATTTGATGTACCTGCTTATATTATAGATTCTATAACGACCGATGAGTTTATTGATGTGGCAAGAGTATCCGGCGTTCCGGGGATTGAGCGTAAAAGTAGAAGTCACGCATTAAATATTAAATATTGTGCTCGTAAAGCAGCTTCAGAAATCGGTATTAATATAACTAATACAAAATTTATTATTGCTCATCTTGGTAGCGGATTCTCTATTGCAGCAGTAGAAGGAGGAAAAATTATTGATGTAAATGACGCACTACTTGGTATGGGACCATTTTCGATACAACGCGCCGGCAGTTTGCCGATTGCCGGCATATTAGATGAAATATTTTCAGATGAAAAAACTCGCGAGGAAGCAGAACAATTATTCTCACAAGAAAGCGGTTTGAAGGGCTATCTTGGTACAAATCAATTTCAAGAAATTGAAGAAAGAATTAATGACGGTGATGAAAAAGCAGCACTAATTGTCGATGCAATGGTTTATCAGATTGCTAAGGAAATTGGGGGATTACATGCAGCATTTTCAGGAAAGACATCTGCTTTAATCTTAACCGGGGGACTTGCCAATTCTTATTATTTAATCGAAAAATTGAACAAATACTTGAGTTTTATTCAACCGCATCTTGTCTATGCGGGTTCTTTTGAATTAGAAGCTCTTAATCAAGGTGTATTGCACATTTTAAATGGAAAAGATACTGTAAAAGAGTATTTATGATTACATCCTACAAAGAAATATATGACTCAGTTTCCAGACAAAAATCGTTGCGATTAGCTGTGGTAAATCCTCAGCAAAAATATATTTTACAAGCATTGGAAGAAGCAAAAGCTAAAAATTGGATTAAGCCATTACTTTTTAAAAACGATAATATTGAAAAAGCTTTAAACGATTCTATAATAGCCGTACAAAACGGAGATGCCGATCTTTTGATGAAAGGCAATATTGATACTGCAACTTTATTAAAAGCTATTATGAATAAACGAAATGGATTGCTGTCAAATAAATATCTTTCTCATATTGCTGTGTTAGAATCGCCTAATTACAAGCGACTTATACTAACTACCGACGGTGGTGTAAATACTACATTATCAGAAAAACTTTTGGACTCAATTATCGAAAACGCATTACAGGTAACCCATGCTTTAAAAAATTCCAAACCGAATATTGCCATGTTAGCGTTGATAGAAAAAGTTTCGGGAAAACTACCGGAAACAGTTTTAGCACATAATACCGCGGACCGATATAAAAATGACTCGCGTTTCACTATAGAGGGTCCAATAGCACTTGACGTGGCATTATCGGCAATGGCGGCACAAGCAAAAAAAATCAATTCAAAAATTGCTGGTAAAACCGATATATTTATCGGACCAAATATTACCGCTACTAATTTCATTAGCAAAATGTTGCTGAGTATTGGCAACTCAAAAGGGGGCGGTGTAATTATTGGTGCAAAAATTCCGATTATACTACTTTCACGCTCCGATATTATGGAAACAAAACTGAATTCCATAGCACTTGGGCTATCAATTTATCACAATCAATTTAAATGAGATTATCATGAACAAATCAAAATTTCCACTCGATGAGACCGTCCTAAATAATATTATTAAAGACCATGAAGTAGACCTCAACGACATCGGTATACGAGAGTTAAAACGCCTTGTAGATAATTTAGCCGATCAATATAAAGTTGATTTTCTACATTTTGAATTTGGCGTCCCCGGTATACCAGCTGATAGGATGGGTCCCGAAGAGGAAATCCGTGTACTTACTGAAGATAAGAAATTACCTTCAACCTATCCACCATTTGATGGTATTCCACGTCTTAAAAAAGCAACTTCTGGCTTTGTGAAAGCATTTTTAAACATTGATGTTGAGCCTGAAAACTGCATACCCACCGTAGGGGCTATGCACGGCGGTTTTATATCTCAAGCTATTGCAGGTCGCAGATTCAAAAAGACTAACACTATTTTATATCTTGACCCCGGATTCCCGGTAAATAAACTTCAAACAAAGTTTCTAGGATTAAAATGTGATTCTATCGATTTATATAATTGTCGTGGCACTCAATTAGCAAAAAAACTTGAAAAGAAACTGTCAACCGGAAAAATAGGCGCAGTTTTATGGTCTAGTCCAAACAATCCTACTTGGTTATGTTTAAAGGATGAAGAATTGAAAAACATTGGCGAATTGTTAACGAAATACGATGTGGTTGGAATAGAGGACTCAGCCTATTTTGGAATGGATTTTCGTTTTGACTATAGTGTGCCGGGAGAACCGCCATATCCACCAACCGTAGCTAATTATACAGATAATTATATTATTATAATATCTAGTTCAAAAATGTTCAGCTACGCCGGACAAAGAATTGCTGTATCTGTAATATCTCCTAAACTTGCAAAAAAGAAATACGACAATCTGAAAAAATATTTTGATACTAAATCATTTGGACATGCTTTTGTACATGGTGGAATTTATCCGACTACCGCGGGTGTCCCACAATCGCCACAACACGCGCTATCTGCACTATTTGAAGCAAGCTGTAAAAGTGAATATGATTATCTCAGTATAGTACGCACTTATGGAGAACGCGCAAATAAAGTAAAAAAAATATTCTTATCGAATGGCTTTGAACTCTTATACGATAAAGATATGGAGGAACCAATAGCTGATGGATTTTATTTTACTGTAAAGAGAAAAGGAATGACCGGTGGTGAATTATTACACGCTATGTTATTGTTTGGTATGTCCGGAATCCCTATGCGTCCAACCGGCACTAAGCGTGAAGGAGTGCGGATATGTATTTCTCTTGTCCCACAGGAGCAATACGGAGAACTTGAAAATCGTGTAAAAACGTTAGATATGTATTTGAAAAATATGTAGAGACGTAACATGTTACGTCTCTACTATAATTATTATTAATAAATATTTATCTAATATTCCTTCTAAACGCTCTTGGTCTATCTAAAATCTCTTTAAGGATTACCGCATGGCGAAAATCTTCCTGTTCGTCAAAGTAGTCTAAAACTACTTTTATCTTCTTTTTCCCCGGAGCAGTTTTACGTTCATCAAAACGATCGCTCGTTATATCTGATTTAGCCAAACGACCATATTTAAATTTTGCCGCGGATTCGTCAACGTCAGTTATATCAGATTTGCCTAAACGACTTGATTTGAATTTAGCTGTGGATTCGTCAACGTCAGTTATATCAGCAGAAGCAATTCTTGAAACCGTTTCACGCGGTTCTTCATGCTGTAATGACGGTTTGTGCTGTTGCGGTTCTTCCCATCTTTTGTGCATTTCCGGTTTTACTTTACGCGCAGCAATCGGTTGCGGAACCGGTTTAGGCTTTGGTTCTTCAGCCGGTTTCGGTTGCGGGACACCTAAAATATCCCGCAACTTTTCCGGATTAAATAGATCTTCTAACGATACAGGTCGTTGCGGCTTCTGCGGAGTTCTACCTCTCTGCGGTTCACTACTCGGATGAGGAGTAGGAGCTGTTTGTGGTTTTGGACTTGTTTCTTCAACTTCTTGCTGACGTTGTTGTTTCTGTTTACGTTTTACTAGCGCCTGCAACAAATAAAATAAAAGAAGAAATATCCAAATGCCCATGCCTTCCATTGGTATTAACTCCTATTTTTTAGGTGCTTTATCGGTTTTTTTGCCCGTACCTGCTATGCTATCACGCATTCCTGTATCAGATTTGATATTACCTAAATTATAATAATCAAACACACCAAGATTACCTTCACGGAATGCTTGTGCCATAGCCTTGGGAACTTCAGCTTCGGCTTTTACAACAGTCGCTTGCATCTCTTGCGTACGTGCTTTCATTTCTTGTTCTTCCGCTACTGCCATCGCACGGCGTGTTTCTGCTTTCGCTTGAGCGACACGTAAATCAGCTTCGGCTTGGTCGGCTTGTAAACGCGCACCAATATTCTTACCTACATCAAGATCGGCGATATCAATAGATAATATTTCATATGCCGTACCAGCATCCAATCCTTTATTTAACACTGCTTTAGAAATATTATCCGGATTTTCCAATACACGAGAATAATTGTGTGACGAACCGATTGCACTAACAATACCCTCGCCAACACGAGCAATAATAGTCTCATCAGTGGCTCCACCTACTAATCCGGGGATATTTGTTCGAACTGTAACACGGGCACGAGCTTTCAACTCAATACCATCTTTTGCAACTGCTGCAAGATACCCTTCTACTGGTGCATCAATCACCTTTGGATAAACACTAGTTTGCACAGCCGTTTTTACATCACGCCCGGCAAGATCAATCGCCGTAGCGGTTTCAAACTTTAAATCAATATTGGCTTTGTCCGCAGCGATTAACGCAAAAACAATATTAGCGACGTCACCACCCGCTAAAAAATGCGTTTCCAGCATATCTGTACCAATATCAGTTAAACCTGCTTTATAACAATTAATAACTCCATCGGTAATTAAGCGTGGTGGAATTTTTCTTAAGCGCATACGGATTAAGTCAATAATTGTAATTTTGCCTAAACCAACACTTACTACACCCTGAATCCACATCCCAACTGGTACAAAATAAAAAATTACCAATACGAATAAGATTACCAGGCCAAGTAATATCAATGAAATAATACTCATTTTATCCTCCTAAAACTCTATTTTTTAATTTTTCTTACGACAACTCTATTGCCGTCAACTTTGATTATTTTTACTTTTTCACCATCCTCAATAAAAGTGCCTTCGCTAACAACAAAAATTCTTTTATCACCAAGTGTTACCCATCCGGAAGGATGCAAGTCCGATTCCGTTACACCTTCTTGTCCTATCATATCTTCCAATCCCAGTGATGTATCATAACCACGTTCGTGGTCTTGCACGTCAGGTGTGGCTAATTTTTTCCAAAATTTAGTCTTTGTCATTAATTTGAATAGCAATATCATTCCGACCAATCCGCCAACAATTCCAATTGTTAAACCAAACATTGCCATGTCTGTAACCTCCTCTCCAACCGGAATATCCGGTAATAACAGTCGATATAAACCAAATACAACTAAAATTATTCCGCCGATACCGGCTAAACCGAAACCTGGTATCACGATCATTTCGATTAGCAAAAGTAATAGACCAACAAAAATTATTAGGAAATCGGTAGCTGATGCAAGTTCAGCAATATAACCTGCCCCAAGAGCTAACGCCAAACAAACTGCTCCAATTGTACCCGAAACGCCCCAACCGGGCTGTTGCAACTCGAATAAAATACCTAAAAAACCAAATGTCATCAACAACGATGCAACTACCGGATTAGTTAAAAATCGCACGATTGTTTCCGACCAATTGGCTTTGGTCGATTTCACTATAGCACCCTCTAAGCCTAATTCCGCCAGTAATTTGTCAAACGTTTCTGCATCGCCATCGGCGATTTTATATTTTTTAGCAAGTTCGGTAGTTAAGGTAATTAGCTTGCCCTCTTTTCGACCCTCCAAATCCAACACTTCCACCGAATCGCCGTTCACGACTAAATGTGTGAAACTCAATTCCTCATCCACCATTCCCTTAGCAATTTCAACATTCCGTCCCGTGCTTTCTGCTGTGGAAGCCATTTCTTCGCGCATATATGAAATTACCTTTTCACTGCCTTTTTGCCCCTGCATATCTACGGCAGTTGCTGCCCCAATCGTAGCGCCTCTTGTCATATAAATTTTATCGCAAGAAAGCGATATCAAGGCACCCGCGGATATCGCCCGCCGATTAATAAATGCTACCGTCAAGATCGGCGAATCTAAAATTGCATCTTTAATTTGCGTGGCAGCATCAACGCGTCCACCCAAAGTATCAATATCGAATATTACGGCGATAGCACCTTCCTCTGCCGCAGCTTTTAGCGATCGTTCAATAAATGGCGGTAAACCTAAATCAATCGTGCCCTCAATCGGTACGCGATAGACAAGAGAATCGGGAGCGGCGAATAATAATGATAATAATATAATTTGCGATATAATTGACTTCTTCATATTATAATTTTACCTGTAAACCCTTTAATAAACAATGAAACATAATATGTTTATTTAATCTCCACACCGCCAAATGCAACCGTACAATGGATGTAAACATTTTTCCCTGTTTTAGCATCTGCCGTACTACGTGATTTGCTTTCTATACCGCCAAATATCGGTGTTCCGGTTAAAACTATATTCCAATCATCCGGGACTATCATTTCCACACCACCAAACAGTGCGGTTGCATGAATTTTACAACCATCCGGAGATATTTTGGCTTGACGCAGATCAAGCTCGACACCACCAAATAATGCCATCGTTTCACCGCCTTTAAAGTTCTGCGATGTTATGGTATGTTCAGCACCACCAAATACAGCATTGGAGTGTATAAAATTGTTTCCGATTGTCGATTCATTGGTCAATTTCCAGTTCGAACGGCGCCCTTTAAAGACCATTGAAAGTCCAATGATTATTAATACTAATGGCCATAAGCGCCAAATGCTACCCCATCCAATAATATTATGTGTAGTTAATAAAAATAATGCACCAATCAGGATAAAAATAAGTCCGGCACCCCGATCATGACCTTGTAATTTTATTAATCCAATTATTATAAATATTGCCGGCCACCAATCCGATATTACTCCACCAAAATTCATTGTTGTAAATGTGTCGAGTAGAAATAAAACTCCAACCAAAATTAGAACAAATCCCACCCAACTGTTTTGACTATGTTTATGCTGTGTCATTTTTCACTCCAATTTAATTAACCACAGTTTACGCAAATTACACCGATTTTATAGATCTATTTTATATTTAACCACGAATTGTACAAATTACATAAAAATATTTATAAATAATCTAATACTTATACGCATTTTCTTTTATCTTTGATTCCTGATTTCTGATCCCTTATCCCTGACCAATGATTCCTAAATGTAATATTTGTCTTGATCTACTTCTTCCCGCAGAATTCGCAATTCTTCAGTACTTGGTACATCATTTTGCTCAATTTTGTCAGGAATAATTAATTCAAACCCGGTGTTCTCTACTACATCATTCATATTTATACCTGGATTTAATGCTAATAGTTTCATGCGTTTAGACGTTTCATCAAAACCCAATGTACATAAATCTGTAACGACACGATAAGGACCTGTGTTTGGTGGCAAACCTGCTTCTTCCCGGGTGCCCGGACCCGATAAATAACCCGGTGTAGTGATGAAATCAATTTTAGGCATGAATCTGCGTTTGCCATGTTGCATTATAATTATCGTCTTCCAACAAGTTGAACCAACATCGTTTCCGCCACCAGAACCAGGAAGACGAACTTTTGGTTTATCATGATCATCTCCAATTATCGTAGAGTTAAGATTACCGTATATATCAATCTGAGCGCCACCTAAAAATCCGTATTCAACAAAACCGCATTGCCCGGCTTCCATGATATCACAAATACCGGCAGCGACTAGTCCTTTGTTAAAAGTCCGCATATCGCCAACTGCCAAAGGAAGTTTGTCGAGTTGTGCTCCAATTCCGCCAAATTCAAATATTGATATCAAATTTGGAGCATGCATTTTTTGCGCAAGCGATGCTGCTAACATCGGTATTCCGGTTCCAATAAAGCAGGTCGCATTGTCTTCCATCAACCTTGAAGCAATACATATTAATAATTCATTTGGATTGTACTTATTATCACTCATGACTTATCCCTTTCAATCCGTAGATTCTTGAGTCGAGTTTTGCCAACTAAATCAAGATAATCCTTGTGGTTCTTTGTGTTGTAAATCCACTTATTTAAGTAATCTTTTACTAACAATTCATCTTTACTGTCATTAGCATAATTTTTAATATGCTCTTCATCACGTTCATACAAACCGGACATTTCACCGGGATGTGAACCAAAAGGCGCTTCCACAACCGCATCGACATAATAATAAGGAATAATTGTGCGGTCAGGTTGAGAGCGAATAACATCCGTGTCTACTATTTCTTCCGCAGAAATTATTAATCGCTTTGAAGCACGTGCCATTTCAGCAGCAAATCCTGAGATTCCATCTATTTGGCAATTACCATATTTATCTGCTCGATGAACGTGTATAAAACCAACATCAAGTATCAATGCTGGAAGTAAACAAATTTTCTCTCCGGTAAATGGACATTCAACTGTTTTAGCTGCGCTATATTTATACGTATCAGTCCCTAACATCACGCGCGTTGGAATAAAGGGAACACCCATTGCAGCGGCTTTAAATCTCCAAGACAATGCAGCGTTTGACCATTCAACTACTTTTTCTATAAAACCACTCTCGACAGCCCTGCGCGCCGAATTAGATAATCCGTATACTTCGAATCCAATGTATGTCCAATCTAATTTTCTAATAACATTTGCCGCTGCTAATAAATCAGATTCGTAAACTCCCTGCCCTGCGCAATTTAAATTTTTAAATCCCTGTCGAATGATTTCCCGCACTAAAGACATCGGTGCGCGGACGGTACCATAAAGTTCAATACCAATGTAATGTCCGTCTTTTAAATATTGTGAAACTGCTTCTTTCTCAGACATCCTTTTATCAATTAACGCTTTCGGCTTTTGTGTGCGGTTCCATTCACGAAAGGCGTTAATCTCGGGCTGTTGAATTAGTTCGCCGATTCCAGATGATATAACTTTCATAATTTCCTCAAAAATGTTTTGAAATTTAAACATAATCGAATTCATTTAGAATAGAAGTCAGTATGAATAATAAATAAAATTGACTTGTTCACCTTCTTGGCTTGAAATAAATTCTGCCCCTATATGAAACTATCACATAAGATAACATATCTATTTTTAAAAATTCTGTCTGTCTGTTTAAGAATTTCTCCACAATGGATCAGGAACCTATTGTCCAATATTTTATATATGATTTTATACTATTTAGTCCCAATACGAAAAAAGCAAGTATTCAAAAATCTTAATTTAGCGTTTCAGGATAAATCATCTGCCTGGTATTTAAAAACAGCTAAAAGCAGTTATAAGTTTTTCATTAATAATTTTGTTCAGTTTTTTGCATTTCCTAAATCCTTTTTTAAAAGTACAATAACAATCAAAGGACAGAATTTATTAAACGACATTCTCTCGGAAGGAAAAGGTATTATTTTTGTTTCCGGTCATTTTGGGGCATGGGAAATTCTTGGTGCATGGCTGGGCTACAATAAATACCCTGTTTCGGCAGTAGCTGTGAAACAAAAAAATCGTGGCAGTAATAATTTTTTTATAGAATTGCGTAGTCGTTTTGGTATGAAACATATATACCGTAAATCATCTTTAGATAATATGTATAACGTTCTTGAACATGGTGAAATTCTTGCGCTTGTAAGTGATCAAGACGCACGTAAACGTGGTGTATTTGTTAGTTATTTCAATCGGAAGACTTCAACTCCCAAAGGTGCTGCACGATTTCATCTTGAAAATGGAGCACCGATAATTTTTACAATATGTTATCAAAACAAACCTAATGACTATACAATTGAATTTCACCCATTAAAAATAGCATCTGACGCCACAATTGAATCAATTACGCAATCGTATACTTCTTTATTGGAAGAATATGTTCGCCGATACCCCGAACAATATTTTTGGTTCCATCGGCGGTGGAAAACGAAACCTAGTACAAAAAATAATGATTAAACGTATATACATTGATCATCCGAAAGTGGTCAAATATGCCGTAAACATTTTAGCGGAAGGAGGTGTAATAATATATCCAACTGATACATTATATGGCTTTGGAGCAGACGCAACTAGCGATGAGGCGATTGAGAAAATATATCGTATTAAAGGACGCTCAGGACCAGTGAGCGTGATGACAGCTAATACTCAAATGGCAATACATTGGATGGATATCAGCAGCAAACAAATAGAAATTGTTAAACCATATCTTGGCGGAGCACAGACCCTAATTATTCCGGTAAAAGATAATATTGTTAGTTCAAAAATTTTAGGTGAGAACCATACATTGGGGATTCGTATCCCAAAGAATAATTTTTGTAATGAGCTGTCATTCCAATTTAGCAAACCAATAATTTCTACAAGTGTCAACCGCACAGGTGAACAACCAATGAATGACCCTGTTCAAATTGCATCCCTGTTCAGTTCCGAAGTCAATCTATTAATAGATGCCGGAACATTACCGGAATCTAAAGGTTCAACAATTTATCAGCTTAAAGATAATAATATCATTATATTACGGAAATAATATGCAACGCATCCTAATAATACTTACTCTACTAATTTCATTTAATTACAGCCAAAATTTACCTTTTAAAGTTGGAGAACACCTAACTTATACATTACAATTCAATATTATTAAAATGGGGCGCGGATATTTATCTGTAGAATCAATTGACACTATAGCTGGAATTCCATCTTATCATGTAAAGTTCCAAGCAAATACCCGCAAATTTGCTGACATAATTTTTCGTGTACGAGATAAAATTGATATTTGGTTAAACACAGCAAACTTAACCACACTAAAAATCAACAAGGAAATAAATGAAGGTAATTACCATAAGAACTATTACACTTTAATTGATTATAATAACTCGATTGCAATCACAAACAAGGACACGATTAAAATTAATGGCGTCGTTCGCGACCCTTATTCTCTTCTTTATTATTTCCGTACCATTCCTTTAGAGATTGGTCAAATTTTAGATTTTACAACTTTTGATAACAAAAAATTAACTGATTTTCAAGTAATAGTGGATGGCACGGAAACTATTGAAACCCTGGCAGGAAAATTTTCATGCATCATCGTTAAACCATTTAGAACGGGGAAAACCTTATTAAAAAATGAAGGCGATATGAAAATTTGGTTCAGTGATGATGAACTGCGTTTACCTATACAAATTCAAATTAAATTAAAATATGGCTCTATGCTATTACAGTTGAGAACTATCAATTTGTAAATAATCTGCTGATATCATTAACTATAACAGTTATCATTAAAATTAACAAAAACGCCATACCAACTTTTTGAATCGCAATTTTTGCTTTCAAGCTTAGCGGTCTTCTAATTATTGATTCAATGCCGATTACCAATAGATGTCCGCCATCTAAGCCCGGTATTGGTAATATATTAATGACAGCAAGATTAATACTAATCATTGCCATTAAAAATAAGAGTGGACCAATTCCTGCTCTAGCAGTTTCTCCTGCCATTTGAGCAATAAATATAGGACCACCAATGTCCTTCATAGTAGCAGCACCGGTTACTAACATCTTTAATGTTATACCGATTAACCCAAAAACACCTTTGGTCGCTTGCCACCCACCCTCAATAGCGTGAAAAATATTAATTGGTTCATAAGTAACCTCTGCGGCAATACCAATTACTCCTAAAGTATCAATTTTTCCGTCTATTAGCGCCGGTTGAAAAGAGGTTACTAAATCTTTTTCAATGATTATACCATCACGTTCAAAATGCAAATTGATCGGTGTATTTGGAATAGAATGAATAATTTCCGTCAGTTCTCGCCATGTTTCAATCGGTTCATCGTTAATTTTGACAATTCTATCACCTACTTGCATACCTGCTGCTTCGGCGGGTTGTCCTTCTAATATTTGAGCAATAACAGGTTCTTCACTAAATATCGGATTACCCTGTTTATAAGAAATGCCCGTATAGATTGCTAACGCCAATATAACATTCATGATAACACCAGCGCTCATCACCCACGCTTGGGCTAAACGCGGTTTACTCATCAATTCATAAGGTTTGTGCTCAATCTCACTATCAAGACTTTCATCAATTAATCCCGCCATTTTAACGTATCCGCCCAATGGAACCAACGAAAAACAGTATTCCGTAGAACTACCTTTACGTCCCGGTCTTGAGATGTGTTTTTCAAAAACCGGTGCCCATACTCTATTGCCTTCATCATCTTTACGATAAAAGAATAGCTTAAAATCCCAACCATCGGGAACCGATGTCATGGTTATTATTCTTGGTGGAAATCCTATCGAAAACTTCTCTACTCGCACCCCCACAGAACGTGCTGCTAAATAATGACCAAGTTCATGTATAAACACGATTGGTCCGATTATAATTATAAATGCTAATAATGCCATCATCAATGTATTATCCTAAAATAGTTCCATTAATTATATGATTTTACAAAATCTTTTGCCCAAATAATCAGATTTTGTAGATCATTTAGGTTAGGATTTTCAATCCACTCATGTTTCTCACAAGCACCGCTAACAATTTTAGGGATGTCTGTGAATAATATTTCGCTTTTCAAAAAACGATATACCGAAAATTCATTCGCTACATTTAAAACAGCCGGCGTTGTTCCTAATTGTCGAAGACTGTCATATGCTAATTCAATACAAGGAAATCTATTAAAATTGGGAGCTTCAAATGTCAGTTTTTTTAATTTAACAAAATCTAATCTTTCCCACTTGGTTTTAATATGACGGGGATATGTTAAAGCATACTGTATCGGAACTTTCATATCGGGGACACCAAGTTGAGCTTTTACCGAACCATCTTTCATCTCTATCATAGAATGGATAATTGATTGCGGATGAATCACAACCTCAATGTCGTCGGCAGGAATATTAAACAACCAATATGTTTCGATAATTTCAAGACCTTTGTTCATCATCGTGGCTGAATCAATTGTTATTTTATTCCCCATATCCCAATTAGGATGCTTAAGTGCTTCTTGGGGTGTGATATCTGCAAATGTATCAATATCGCGTGTGCGGAAAGGTCCGCCGCTGCCGGTTAATAATATTTTATTGATATCTTCCTTATTTTCACCTTGTAAGCACTGCCAAATAGCCGAATGCTCACTATCTACCGGATAGATTTTCACTCCACTTTTTTCTTGAATTTGTTTAACAAGACTTCCCGCCATAACTAAACTTTCTTTATTGCTAAGAGCAACATCTACCCCTGACTCCAAAGCCATTAGCGTTGGCTCCATTCCTGCTGTTCCTACTAGAGCATTCAACACTAAATCTATATCATTTCGCTTTGCAAGTTCCAATAAACCATCGCATCCAATTAAAACCTCTATATCTTCATTTTTTAATTTGTTTTCAACAATTTTAGCTGAGGATGAATCAATTATATTTACTGCCTGCGGTTTATACTTTAAAGCCTGTTCAACCAACAACTCATGATTTGTATTGGCAGTAAGATATATAACATGAAAATCGTCCTTTAAATTATCTACGACCTTAAGGGCATTTTGCCCAATGGAACCTGTTGAGCCAAGTACGGATAATTTGCGTGCCATTACTTAAAAATCCCCGATATTTCGATGCTTAGAATTACCACATCAGAATTTACCTGCAAGACTGGTATAATAGTTAGTCTTCCTTTAATCAACTGTATCCCCAATAATAAATGATTAGCGTTTCCTTTGATTGATTTTGGGACTGAATCTAAATCTACAATTAATATCTTTGTATTATATGTGTTTAACCCCAATCCGGCAAATATCGGAACAGTACCAATTTCAAAATCATTGATAATCGCCGCATCTATGGAACGATTTTTTAAATCATCCGGTCCTTGTAATTTTGAAAATAATACTGAAAACCGCCAATTGTTTTTTTCTTTATTTGTGAGATTCAATCCAAATCCATAAGCAAAAGATTGTACAATATCACCCTCAGTTTTAAATATGCTCATGTTGCCCTTAAGTGATAAATTTTGAGTAACAACTAAAGTACCTGCTAAATTTGGATATCCGCCGATAAGATCTGTTGAATATTTTTCTCCTGTAATATTTATTCCGTGAGAGTAAGAAATGCCGATATTGATTCGTTTATTAATAGTAATCGGGCTAAAAAAATGCCTATTAGTAGATAAAGATATTGTTTTTAAAAATGGTTCTACTTGTTGTTGGAATTTCTCAGATTCTATATTATCTAATTCGAAGGATGTCCATTGTGCACTTAGTGGTACAGTAAAAGATATTATTAAAATTAAAATAATAGGAACAGTTTTCATAATATAGAAATTATTGGAATTAAATAATTCCGCGTTTACTATTTTCGATAAAATTTACTATACTCAGAATATTTTTATCGTTATGAAATTCAGATTTAATTTTTTTCAGAGCTTCAGATGGTTTTAATCCTGATCTAAAATAAAGTCGGTAGGCATGTTTAATATTGATTCTATCTTTCAATGAAAATCCTCTTCGCCGTAAACCTACACTATTGATTCCACCATATTTTAATGGCTCACCAACAGCCAGCACAAACGGAGGTACATCTTGCGAAACCCTGAATAATCCACCAATAAAGGCATGCGCTCCGATCTTTACAAACTGATGCACCATAACACCCCCGGAAAGCATTACCCAGTCATCGATTTCCACATGTCCTCCTAATGTAACGAGGTTTATCATTGTTACGTTATTTCCTAAAACGCAGTCGTGTGCGACATGTGAATAAGCCATCAATACTACATTTTTACCAATTGTTGTTTCCCCTCGCGCTTTAGTACCGCGATGAATTGTAACAAATTCACGGATTACGGCTTCATCACCGATTTTCACCGTAGTTTTTTCGCCGTCGAATTTCATGTCTTGTGGTAATTCGCTTATCACGCAATTATGGAATATTTGGCAATTCTTACCGATCTCAGTATACTTTTTTATTGTGTTGTGATTACCGATGCTTGTCCCATCACCAATTATCACTTCATCATCAATAATGGTAAATGGTCCAATAGTTACATTTTTTCCGATTGTAACATTTTCACCAATAATAGCTGTCGGGTGAATGTTGATAGAAATAACTACCCCTAACGATTTACAAGAGTTGCTAAAAGTATAGCTTCGGCGACTAATTGATCATCAACGTAAGCTTTACCGCTTATTTTAACAGTTCCTAGTCTAAACTTAAGTAATTTCATTTCCAATACTATTTGATCCCCCGGTATAATCGGTTTACGGAATTTTGATTTTTCAACAGCAGAAAAGAACATACCTTTTGATAACGGGTTTTCCAAATTATACAAAACCAAAAATGCCCCCGCCTGCGCCATCGATTCTAAAATTAAAACACCTGGCATGATTGGTTTCCCTGGGAAATGACCTTGAAAATATGGTTCGTTCACCGAAACATTTTTAATCGCTGTGCACCTTTCACCAGAAATAAAATTAGTGATTCGGTCAATCATTACGAACGGGTAGCGCTGTGGCAAAATCTCTAATATTTCTTCAACGTTAAAATCGCTTTTATTTGGTTCTTTTATCATATATCCATCTTTTGTTTTATTTTTTTTACCAATTTAATATTTACACTATGTCCACTTCTTATAGCAACAATATGACCTACAATAGGTTTACTCAAAAGCGCCATATCTCCCACTAAATCTAACACTTTATGTCGCACAGGTTCATTCTCAAAACGTAGTGCTTCACTATTCAATATATCTCCATTATTAAAAACAAGCTGTGTATTTAAACCAAATAATTTACTTAAAATATTTCGTTCTTTCTTATCAACTTTTTTATCCACTATAATCACAGCATTTTCCAGCCCACCACCCTTAATCAAACCATTCTGTTTGAGCCGTGTAACTTCGCTTAATAATCCAAATGTTCGGGCGGGTGCAATTTCTTTTACAAACTCACTTTCTACATTTTCGATGGATACATATTGCAATCCGAAATTTGGTAAATCATAATCCATAAAAAAAGTAATTTTGAATTGATCAGCAGGCAAAATATATATTTCAATACCATTCTCAGAGTCACTGAACTGAATTGGTTCTGTAACTTTAAAAACGTCTTGAATTGCACTTTGATCAATTATCCCAACCCTTTTAATTGCCTGCACAAAAGGTAAGGCGCTACCGTCCATAATCGGCGGTTCCGGACCTGATAGCTCGATGGTAGCATTATCAATGCCAAGTCCTCTCAATGCTGCCAACACGTGTTCCACAGTATGTATGCGAACACCGTTCTGTTCCAACATCGTTCCGCGATTAGTAGCGATTACATGGTCTACATCGGCAGGAACGGTTGGATTGTTTTTTAGGTCGAGCCGTTTAAAAATTAATCCGCTATTATTTTTTGCTGGTTTGATATTTAATGTGCTATTTATACCGGTGTGTAAACCAACTCCATTAAGTGATACCTTGCTGCAGATCGTTTTTTGATATCTATCTGGCAAGTTTTTCTTCTAATTGTTTTAATCGTTTTTTTAATGAGACAATTTGAGAAAAGGCAGCATCACGTTTGTTTTTTTCATGAATTTCTCTTGCCGGCATTCCAGCATATATTTTATTTCCTGGTAGTGATTTAGTAGCTCCCGCTTTTGAAACAAATATCGCTCGGTCACCGATTTTGATACCGTTTTTTACTCCGGACTGTCCTGCAAAAATACAATAATTACCAATAGTTGTACTCCCTGCGATTCCTACTAATCCCATTAATAAACATCCTTTACCAATTTTCACATTGTGAGCTATATGAACAAGATTGTCTAATTTTGTTCCTTTACCTATTACGGTGTTACCAATTGTTCCTCTGTCTATTGTGCAATTAGCACCTATTTCAACGTCATCCTCAATTATTACGGAACCTATCTGTGGTATTTTGTGATGAATATCATTTTCTGTTTCATAGCCATAACCACTAGAACCAATTACTGTACCCATATCAATTATGACATTATTTCCGATATTGGCACGCGAGTAAATGGCAACCTGAGGATATATTGTAACATTAGTTCCAATAACTACATTATCGCCAATTGAAATATTATTATGTATAGTTGTACCATCAGCAATTTGTGAATTATGTCCAATAACCGTGAAAGCACCAATATCAACATTTTTTCCTATTTTCACGGACTTATGGATGATTGCTGTAATATGTATACCTTTTTCTATATTATTTGGAAGTTCAAATAACTTAAGAACTTTAGCCATCGCTAAGCGAGGATTATCAACTACTATACCGCTTTTATCATTCAATATCGCGGCATCAGATACAATTATTACGGACGCAGAGGTTCGGTTTATTAGTTCTTGATGCTTTGGATTAAATAGGAAAGTGACTGTATCGGGCGCGCCATCTTTAATGTCAGATACTCCGCTAATAACTTGTTCCGGCGCGCCAATTACTTTACCCCCTATTATAGACGCTAATTTGCGCAGGGTAATCAAATTTTTCTATTTATTGCCTTTGGCTTTTCTTAACTCAAATAAAACATCATCGGTTAGATCATGAGTCGGCTTACCATAAAGCAAAGATACTGATCCATCAAAAATAAAATCATATCCTTTTGAAATAGCCACATTATCAACAGCGGTTTTTACTTTTGATAATAATTCATATTCCATTTGTGATTGCTTCCGATACAATTCGCCTTCCGGTCCAACTTTTTGAGCTTGATACTGTTGCAGTCGCTGTTCCTTGGTACCAATTTCTGTTTCTTTCTCTTTACGCCATTCAGGTGAGCTCATTAGTCTTTGTGTCTCGTAGGCTTGTTTTAAACTGTCGAGTTCAACGAGCATAACCTGATATTCTTCTTGCACTTTTCTAAATTCTAACTGTAATTGTGACTCGGCTTCTTTGAATTCTTCAAATTCCATCCGCACACGTTCCGATGCGATGTAACCAATTTTAACTTGCCCAATTAAGAACATTGGTATCAGCAAAAATGCTGTTAATAATGCAATTTTAACTTGTTTTAGATTCACTAATTCCTCCTATTTCGTAATTAGAATTGTTGTCCAAATGTAATTGTTGTTTTCCAGCCTTGGGGCTCTCCACTACCCGTTATATCATCAAAACCATAACCAATATCAAAACCTAACATACCGATCATTGGCATGAAAAATCTTATACCTACCCCGGCTGCCCGCTTTAAATTTAATGGGCCTGTGCGTGTTAAATGAAACGGTTCGGTCATATCTTTATTTGCCCATACGTTCCCCATTTCTGCAAATGCCAATGCATAAATTACCGGGTTTTCCGATAAAGGAAAGCGTAATTCTGTAGTAAATCTTAATATCGAATTTCCGCCGATAGGACTCCCTCTGCTCGATATAGGTCCAATAGCATTATCATCATAACCGCGCAGCATATTGCCATATGGAATGCCGTTACCACCCATTATAAATCTTTCATCATAAGGAATAATTGATGTTTCGTCTCCTCGTGAAGCTAGCTTGCCAATGACACCTGCTTTAATAGTATTAACCAATACGAATTTACTGATTAGTGGTGAGTATAATTCCAAACTTAATACATGTTTATGAAAGTCTTCATTTCCGCCAAGGACCCCACCGGATAACGTTGTATTCCAAACCATACGTGATCCGGAAGTTGTAAACTCCGGTCTATCTCGACTATCTCTCGTAATTGTCTGAGAAATATTTATACCAACTGATTGTTCCAATCCGCCGGTATAAAGATCCAAATCATCCTGTGTACCATTATATATTTTTTTTGTTACTTGCAATCCCCATTGCCCACGGAAAAAGTCATCGGGCCACCGGAATCTACGACCCCACATTAATGACCCACCCATTACTGTCAAATCTAATGGATAATAATATTGTGTTGATTTACCGCGGAAAGAATAGAACAAAGAACCACCAACAAGATTAGGAGTATCATTTATCATAGGATCAGTAAAACTCAAGCTAAATGAATGATATTGGGACCTTTGGCTTGCGGTTTGATAATTGTAACTAGACCCACCTGAAAGTCCGGTGGAGGCACTTAACATAAATCTCTGTCCCTTCCCGCGAAAATTCATAAACTCAATACCTCCGCCACCGGTCATTCCATATTCTTTTGTGTATCCCACATTTAAGTTTGCCCGTTCAGAAGATTTTTCTTCAACTATTATTTCTAAATCAACTTTATCATCATCAACCGGTATTACATCGGGAATCACATTCCCGAAATAATTTAATATCCATACTTCCCGCTGACTACGAATTAATTTTTGCCTGCTGAACACATCTCCTGGATATAATTTTAATTCACGACGAATAACATTCTCGTGTGTTCTTGTATTGCCTGAAATAATGATATTTCTAACGTAAACCTTTTGATTCTCAATAACGGAAAAATGTATATCAATTGAATCTTTTCCAACAGGCGAAATTTCCGGGATTATATTGCTGTAAATATATCCTTTATCCATATATAAGGATTGGGCGCGCTCATAAATACCTTTTTGCAAATCCTCTTCATTATAAGCTTCTCCGTTAGAAATCCCCAACGCGCTATTTAATTGTTCATCAGTATATAATTCATTTCCATCCCAGCTAAAATTACGATAATAATATTTTGGTCCCTCATTTACCGTCAACCATATATTCATTTTCTTCTTATCTTCGCTATAAGAAATGGAATCGGCAACTACCATTGCATCCCGATAACCACGTTTTTGATAAAATGCTTTCAGTTTTTCTTTATCGTCTTTGAATTTGTTCTCGTCAAACGATGATCGCCAGAAAAAATACCAGCGTTGCTGTTTTGTATCTTTTAGTACTTTGCGTAATTTGCGATCAGAAATATTTTCATTACCATTAAATATGATTTTACCGATCTTTACGCGATTGCCTTCCCTAATATCAACTTTTAGGTCGCGTGTGTTCTCCACTATTTTTTGATTGGTAATGGAAGTGTCAACTTTAGCTTCTTCTATTGACATATCAACTGTAGCAAGTAGAAATCCCTCTTCTGAATATAAATCTAATACTTTTGATTGTCCGGCTTCTATTTTGAAATCGGGAATTCTTTGCCCGGTTCGTAATCCAATTGCTTCCTCAATCTTGGTTTTGCTTACTTTTTTATCACCTGTAATGAGTGTTTCCCCTAAAACAGGAGTTTCATCTACTGCAATTATAACAGAAATACCTTCTTCTGTTTCCTCATTAATATAAATTTGTACATCATTAAAAAGTCCGGATTTCCATAATTGCTTGATTCCGCGCGAAAAATCACCGGCTTTTAAAACATTATCTTCCTTTAATCCTGATGTAAAAATGATTACATCCGAATTAGTTAAGGTGTTTCCTTCAACCTCAATACCTTTTAATTTTATTTCCTGCGGGGACTGAGCAAAAACAGTATTAATTAATAATATAGATAAAAGTGATATTGATAAAAATTTCTTCATAATAATTATTCTGCTACTTTTCCAAATCTGCGCTCCCGGGATTGAAAATCTACAATTGCTTCAAGTAATTCTTTCTCCCGGAAAGCAGGCCAATATGTATTAGTTACATAAATTTCAGTATAGGCAATTTGCCATAATAAAAAATTACTTACCCTAAACTCACCACCTGTACGAATTAACAGATCCGGATCAGGCATCTTGTTAGTGTAAAGCAAATTCTCGAACTGTTTTTGGTTAATGTCATCAACCTTTAATTTGCCTGAGTCGATCATTTTCGCAATATGTTGTATGGCTTGCATTATTTCCTGTCTGCTTCCATAGCTAAGAGCCAAGTTTAAATTTAATCCTGTGTTATCTTTTGTGATTTCTATTCCTTCCTCAATTCCTTTTCTTGCAGATTTAGGTAAATCTTGAAAAGCACCAATTGTTGTGAGTTTTACATTATTTTTATGCAGATTTTTTATTTCTTTTCTAATTGAAGTCAATAACAATTTCATCAATGCTGATACTTCGGTTTGAGGGCGTGCCCAATTTTCCTTTGAAAAAGTATATAATGTTAAATGTTTAATGCCAATTTCTCCACAAACACGCGTTATTTCTCTGACAGAATTAATCCCCTCCCGATGTCCGGCAAATCTTGGAAGGGATCGCTGTTTTGCCCAGCGACCATTACCATCCATAATAATTGCGATATGCTCCGGTAAGTTTGCATTTTTATTAATTAATTCTCTTAGCTCTTTTATATTCATAGCTTTAATTTAATACAGACGTAAAACAAGCGGGCAAAATTACCCTTTCATTAACTGGCAGTCAACAATTACTCCAGTATAAAATCAAGACAAGTTCTGTTTGGTTTCAACGTAAAAAAGTCCTAACTGTTCCGGTTTATTAATTAAAAATTAAATAATTAACAAATTAATAAATTGGAAAAGATTGAGGAAGAAAAGAAGAATTATTTTTGTTTATCAATTCCTTAATTTTTTCATTCCTTCATTTTTATCCATCGTAGTCCAGCTAAAGCAGGACGTAGAGGGACTTTAATTATTAAAGCACAATCCCGTATTGAAGTAAAAAATATTTATAAAGAAATTCAGCAGTCCAAACCGATGCAAAAAGCAACAATAACATTAAAATTCTTATTTTTGAATTGGGTTTGCTTAAATTCATACGGAATGGAAAATACAAAAGAATTGGAATTACAAATCCGGACAAAATAATTAAAATCAATTTTAACGAATCAGCTTGCCAAAAGAAACTTAATGCACTCACTATTTCACTATTTCTAGTTTCGACAGACAGATTAAATAGAATCACAATGTCCCAAGCGATTCTAATTCCAATAATTAAAAATAGATATTTGATCAAAAAATTGTTGGTATTGTTTCGTGTTAAACTATGCAAAGTTGAAACCAATAGATACGATACAATACTAATTGCACCTGCGGCAAGAACTCCAGTGAAAATACCGGGCCATAGCGGTGTTATTTCAACAATTTCTTTGATTGAGCGGTAAAAAACAATGAAACCAAATACAATTGAAGCACTAAACAAATTCCATTGTGGTATTGGTGGTTTCCAATAATATAGAACAACGACAACTATTACTATTAAATAGACAATTCCGGATAATTGCAACGGATAATTAACACCATAAATCCATAATAAAAGTACTGCAACACTTCCTGCTATTAAATGTAATAAATAATTTAATTGAAGGAAACGTCTTGCACCTTTAGCATTTTGTATAGATCTATCTATTAATTTAAAAAAGAATGGATAAAACATCGCAAATCCGATTAATATCAATATCAGCGATGTGATGAAAGTGCTCATTATTATTTAATAAAAATATTCAGCAATCCCTTAACTCAAATTTTCCATAACTTTTTCTGCCATAGAATTATAGATTTCACTTATCGGTGATTTGGGATTCGACAAAACAATTGGTTCGCCGGAATCTGTTGAATCAACAATTTCTCCTGATATTGGAATCACCCCCAACAATGGAACACCCAATCGTTTACTTTCAGCTTCTCCACCACCGCGTTTGAATATATCATATCTGATGGAAAATTTACCATCTTTATCGGTATCAACAGTTTCTTTTCCCATGATATCAATTTTAACCTGAGCCGGCTTTCCATCGCTTGCGATTACTTTACCTTCAATGATCAATCCCGACATATTCTCCACCACACCTAAAACAGGTGCATTAACTTTACGGAACATATCAGCTCCTTTGCGGACATCGGCTAAGGCGATATCTTGCGGTGTAGTTACAATCAATGCACCGCTAATATCTAACTGCTGTGTTAAAGTTAATTGAACATCTCCAGTACCGGGAGGAAGATCACAAATTAAATAATCTAAATCACCCCATTCCACATCACTGAAGAACTGTTCAGTCATTTTGGCAACCATCGGACCGCGCCAAATTACCGGCGCATCATTGCCACTGATAAACCCAAAACTCATAATTTTCATTCCGTATTGTTCCAACGGAATTAATTTTCTATCGGGAGTGACGTGTGGCATATCATGGATACCTAATATAATCGGCAAAGACGGACCATAAATATCAAGGTCAAGTAAACCAACTTTATTGCCTTTTTGCTTTAAGGCAGTAGCTAAATTAGCTGCCACTGTAGATTTACCAACACCGCCCTTCCCACTTGCCACGGCGATGATATGCTTTATATCGCCATTCAGCTTTACACGCTGCTGAACAGGAGCTTGTACAGGCTGCTGTTTCGGCTCCGGTTTTTTATCATCGGATTTTGAATCAATTTTTATTTCATTAAATTGCGCTACTGACTCTAAATTGTGTCGAATACTATCAATAATTTCTTTTTTTGTATCTTCATTTTGAGTTGGAATTTTTAATTCTATAGATATATTCTTCTCAACTATTTCAATTTTGTCTATAATTCCAAATGAAACAATATCACGGCTAAATCCCGGATACTTTATTGTTTTTAGTAGTTCTAATACTTCTGATTTATTCATAATAATATATTTTATATGCAGAAAAACGGTTGTTTAAAAACAACCGTTTTCCCATTATTTATATCGTTATAGATTATCCGTCGTAATCGCGGCCAAAAAAGTCATAATTGATTTTGATATACTTTTCCCATTCAGCCGGTACTTCACTTTCTTCAAAAATTGCTTCTACCGGACATTCCGGTTCGCAGGCACCGCAATCAATACATTCTTCAGGATCGATGTAAAGCTGTTTCCCAGTAGGGTCAAAACCATCTGCCTTGGCTTCGGCTCCTACACCGGTCGGATCATCGGGACCGTGAATGCAATCAACGGGACAAACTTCTATGCAAGCAGTATCACAAGTGTCCACGCAAGGTTCAGCAATAATGTATGCCATTCTAATCTCCTAATTGTTAAATCTTGTTAATAATAATAAACTACAAAATATATACTGTAGTTCTATTCTAAAATTACAATTTTATATATAAATTATGGAAATCCTTTTAGTGTAATTTCTTGTGTATTATTATAATAAAATGCAACAGCAACAAAGAAATATCAGTTTACTTTGGTTAGCGCAGATTGTTTCTACCGCAGGCGATGCGATTTATCAAATTGCACTGTTTTGGTTAGTACTGGACATAACCGGTTCTTCAACGATCACCGGTTTGGTCGCAATGGCAGCTTTCCTGCCAGCGATGTTATTCGGCTTATATGCCGGCGTTATCGCCGATAAATATAACCGCAAACTAATCATGATCTTCTCAAATCTCAGTCAATCTCTGACTGTTATTATCATACCACTGTTTCTGTATTTCGGCTATAATAATATGTTACTTATCGGATTTTTTGCTTTCATAAGAGCAAGTTTTAGCACATTCTTCCCACCGGCTCTCAATGCGATAGTTCCGATGATCACATCCAAAGATCGTCTAGTAAAAGTCAATTCGATTTTAGCAACATCAAGTCAATTAGCGTATTTAATCGGTCCGCTAGGGGCGGGATTAATTTTAAGTATCGTTTCAATACCATATTTATTTGTAATCGATAGCACTTCCTTCATCGTTGCTATTTTAATTCTACTTTTTATAGTTTTGCCTCCTAAAACAAAATCAGCCGATAATCCACATAGCTCCATTAAAGAAATATTCAGCGGAATACAATATGCAGCAAAGCATAAACCACTCGGGATGCTTTTTATCTTAACCATTATTAACAATTTTTTTATAATGGGTCCGGCTTTTGTAGGAATGTTAATCCTCGTAAAAACCGCTCTCGGTGGTACAGCCAGCCAATATGCTTTTGTTGAAGCCGGTTTAGCATTCGGAATGTTGATAGGATCCGTTTTTGTTTACCGTATTGGAAATCGTATAAATATTGGAAAATTATTATTGATCGGAATGATTCTTGACGGTGTAACCTATTCACTTATGTACTTTGCCGGATCAGTAAACTTTGTTTTAATATTTATTATTATACATGCTTTTGGTATTCCAATGATTACCATTTCCCGCACGGCAATCATACAAAAACATTCACCGAACGAGTATCATGGTCGTTTGTTTTCCTTAGTTCATCTGTCAGTTATTGGTGTTACAGCCTTATCTGCTGCCGTGGTAGGAATTGCCGCTAATTATATTGATATTAAAATTATATTCTTATTTATCGGAATTGGTGCGGCGCTTTGCGGGATAGTGGGGTTTATGAATCAACGATTGCGGACATTACAATAAAATATTACTAAACCTAATTTATTAAACTTGTACTTAATATTTTCGGTTGCCATTTTTATTGCCCACTATCTCTTTTCATTGTTCGGTTTCTTCAATATATTTACTATTAATTGGACTCATATTCTTCATATAATGTAGGCGTTCCTTTAAAACTTTTCTAATAATTTCTTCATCATTGATTTTTGCATATTCATCTACCTCTCTATTAACAAATTGAGCTATTCCGCTTAATCCGGGGAATAAATTGGCTTGGTTAACTCCATACATTAATAGTGATGCTAGTATCCTATCTTTAGATGATGATCGTACTATTATCTTAAAAAACACATTTTCGTATATTGGCTTACGCGGGTCAGCGGAAAGTGTAAATATACCTGATTGTGTTGAAAATCTCTCAGTTATATGTTCGGGTTCCCATAAATAATTATTTTCGATATCAAATGGATTCTTGTATTCGTTTTTTCCCGCTCGATTTAATCCAAATGAAATGTAAACTGCACCATTACGATATGGATGCCCTTTTGATGCAAAATAGAGTGCAACTAGCGGATTTTTAGTCCAATCAAGTAAACGAGTTGAAGCACCATAATGTTGACAAATTGCAAGCCACTCCAAGTCAGTAGGTGGTGTACTTGGGATATGCCTTCGCGCTCTTATTTTAAATTCCTTGAGTAATGATTTTTCTGTATGCTTTAAGAATTTTTTACTCATTTTCCAACCTCTTCCAACTTTTGGTATTAATTCGAAGCTGGCATTACTTACGCCACGGTACATTGCAGCCCGGTTTTCCTCGATAATACGGTGAAATCCTGTAAAACTACTAATAGTTGCTGTGCCTATTTTTTCTTTGTCCATAATATCTTTCTATCTAATTATTAACACAATGATACATTTCATTTAGTATTTAGACCAAGGAACTTCTCATTCCCACCATTCGCCTACAAAGTAGATCTTTGAGTCATCGTATGAAAAGATCCCATGGGAACAAAGAAATTCAGAGGGCCAATCCGCAGGTGTTATATTTGTTACATCCGAGCCGTCGGGATTCATTGTGTACAAATCGTAGATACCCCCTCCGCCCTTAGCCGCTACCATAAATAGAAGCAGATCACCCGCATGTGACCACTCCGCCATGAACTGCTGCCAGCCGGTGTTGGTTATGGCGGTCTCTTCGGTACCATTGGTGTTTATTGTGTAAAAGTCATAGCTCCCACTAGTGGATTGATCATCAACCATTCTGTCGAAACAGATTACTGTACCGGAAGGATTTAGGCGGGGATCGTAGTCTCCAAATGGAAGGTTGGCGTTTCCTTGCTGACCGGCATGCTCATAATCAGTTACTTGTCTCGCGTTGGTACCATTGTCATCCATAATCCAAATCCGGCTTTCCCTTGTAAATACAATCTGTGAGCCCACCCAGGAACAATCAGCGTCGTGGTACCCTGAATCATAGAGTTCTAACGGGTTTGTGCCGTTGGAATCCATCACGAAGATATCTAACGTATTGTCTGGATAATCCGACCAGGAAAGGAAAAGTATTTTAGTACCTTCGGGAGACCAGGATGGGTATGCATCCAACCAAGTGTTGTCTGTAATCCGTCTATATCCTGATCCATTAGTGTTAATAAGACAGATCTCACTGTCATGAAAGATATCGTCCCCGAAGTTTTCCTGAAAGATAAGCTTTGTTCCTGTATGATTTTCGTGAACCCTCCCGAGTGAATTGTCCGAACTGTATATTAGCTCAACAACCCCAGTGACTATATCCATACAATAAATGCCGTATCTTTTATCATGCTCCAGCACTGTATCGGAAGTATTGGAGTTATCTAACGAACAACCGGAGAAAAGGAAAACAGTAGCAAACAGAACCGTTAGTTTATTACCAATTTTGAATCTTAGTTTATTAAAGCATGTATGAAATCGATAGAATATTCGTTCTTCCATTTAACTGCCTATCACTTATATTTTTACAAAATTAACACTTCATAAATTTAATCTTAATTTTTAAAACATAATAATTATACTAATGTTAATAAATTCTAATGTGACTAAAACAATAAATCTATTTTATTTAGTATTAGATCAAGGAACATCCTCATCTAAAATATTTTTATTTAATGAAGAGCAGAATATAATTTTTTCTGATCGGGAAAGGCATCATCTTCATCGTCCGCATGAACATCATGTAGAAAGCAATCCGATAGACATTCTAAACGCTTGCACTAAGTTGATTTCATCGGCAATTAGTTATGCTAAAAATGAAAATGGTAAAATCATTAGTATGGGAATGGCGGTACAACGCTCAACATTTTTATTTTGGGATAAGCAAAATTTAAAACATTATACGCAAGCAATAAGCTGGCAAGATAGCCGTGCTCAAAAAGAATCCGAAGCTTTTACCAAACATGGTAATAAAATTCAAGAGATTACCGGAGTTCCGCTTAGCGCACATTTTGGAGCTCCCAAATACATCCACTTTACAAAACACGATAGCGTCTTAAAACATAAGGCAGAAAATGACAAGCTGTGGTTTGGTCCATTAAGCGTTTATCTAACACACTCTTTCACCGGCACTCCTTCTGTGGATGAATCAATCGCTGGGCGCTCACTGCTTATGAATCTTGATAAATTAGTTTGGGACAACGAATTGTGTTCGCTTTTCGGTATTCCAATAACTTGTCTGCCGTCACTCAAACCTACCGTTCACAATTTTGGTTTAGTGGAAATTGATGATGTTCAAATTCCGTTGAATTGTGTTATCGGCGACCAACAAGCAGCTTTACTCGGGCAGGGTGGGAGCACATCTGGAACGCTTGCGATGAATTTTGGCACATCCGGTTCAGTTCAATATAACTCCGGCACTGAGCCAAATCGAGTGTCGGGATTATTGAGTAACGTGTTATACTCAACAACATCAACACGCAATTATTTGCTAGAGGGGACAATCAGCGCAAGCAGTTCGCTATTTTATTGGCTTGAGGGCGAATTAAACATTCCGCACAATAAAATGTGCTGGGATAAACGCTGCGAAAAATCGACCACAAAAGGTGTTTTAATTCCAGGATTTGTCGGCATAGCAGCACCATATTGGATTGATGGATTCAAGACCATTTATCATAAGTTAGACGGCGCTTCGCACGATGAAATCATCAGAGCAGGTATGGAAACAATTGGATTTTTAGTACATGATATTTACAAATCAATTGCTGATAAAACTAAACTGAAACCGAATTTAATAACTGTAAGTGGTGGTGGCGCCAGAGATCCGCTACTGCAATTCATTGCTGATCTTCTACAAATAAAAATTTGTCATACTACTTTAAAAGACCGCACTGCTCTAGGTGTTTATAAATTGCTGAGATTGTCGGATAATAAATTTATTGCGAATGAATCAGTAGAATGTGATAAAATATTTACACCAAAAATGGATAACACAATTCGTGAGGAGAAATTAAAGAATTGGCGAATTGCACTTGAAAAAATCATTAAACAGTAGGGACAGGTCGCGACCTGTCCCTACCTTGATAGCATAAATGTCTTTATCACAGGATCATCCAAACTTTCTACAATCAAATCCGCGCCGGCTTTTACAATGTCGTCATACCATTCTTGTCGCCGACAAACGATTATCGATTTACATCCATTAACTTTTGCGGCAATCGCATCTTTAGGCGTGTCACCAACTAACACTATTTCATCAAATTCATATGTTTTGGCTAATACTTCCTTTGCACGATTTCGCGCTACAATCGGTAAATCATTACGTGTTTCACATTCATCGCCAAAAGCACCAAATGAAAAATGCTTCATCAAATCAAAACGTCCTAATTTAATTTGAGCACCACGTTTTACATTTCCTGTAAGTAATGCTAAGGCTAAGCCATTTCCTTTAACTTTATGGACGAGATGCAAAGCATCTTCATACACAAATGCCTCCTTCGATTCAAAATAGGTATTTTCAAATATTGTCAAATAATCATTAATAATATCAGTAATGACTTCAGTTATATTGCCATCTGTTCCACATTTTTCCAAGGCGTTTCTAACTATTAACCTATCGGTAAGTCCGGCAACGTCTTTGATCTGTAAATTTGGTGGAACACCGGTAAAATTTTCAATTGCTTGGTTGATCGCTTTACGAGCGGAAGGTCCCGGTGAAATTAGTGTACCGTCAATATCAAATAGATATAACATTAATCAACTATCCCCTTTGAACGTAAAGAGTCAATTACTGCTTTGGTTAATGTTACGGCACCTGTTTTATTAAGATGTGTGGCGTTATAAAACAAATCATCAGTAAATATGCTCGGTTGTTTGGTGTAAAAATCAATTGCCCAAACATTTTTATATTGTGCCGCTAATTCAATCAACAACATGCTATGTTCTAATTCTAATCGGTGCATATAATTATCACCGGCAAAAATACGCCAAAATGGGTCTATTGGCGCCTGAATTAACACCATCTTAGCACCGGTTTTTGAAAATTGTTCTATAGATTTTTCAAATACCGTTTTTCTTATTCCGTCATTATTTGGATTTATATACCAAAGATGACTCGTCGTTTTGGGATTTAAGCTTTTTGGAGTAAATTTTCCAATATCTAATTTCTTATCAATTGGCAAATAGCCACTGTTTTTGACTCGGACATCCTCTTGCTGTAATAACACTCCTCGTTTATCATTAATAAGATCATCCAAAATTAAACCCATCCTGTGATACCAGTTTTCTATATAATCATATTTAAATAATAAAACCTGCTTTACAAAACCGATTTCAGTCATCGAAGGTTGAGACATAAACCAATTTATATAGGCACCATCATTAGTTTGCATGCTACTAAGGATCATAATAAATATTTTACTGCTGTCAGTAAATTCATATTTTTTATCTGCGTATAGCAATGATATCACATCTCCAACGTCTTTAGCAATATTTACGGTTTCTAAATTAAGCTCTGACTTAAATAGTGAAGGAATTAGCTGCCTTTCTGCTCGCGAATCTCCGGCAATGATTAATTCAACCGTATTTCCTTCAGGAAGAAAAGTATTTATCTTTGCTTCAAGATCGGCATCCATTATATATTTTGTGAGGCTTGGTATCGCCATAAATACAAATACCGGAAAACAAAAAAGGAAGGTTTTTATAAAAAATTTTATCATAGCTAAATATTAAAATTGGAAATAAATAAATTCACTTGGTTTCATATATCCGAAAACTAAAATACTAATCACCAAACCATAATACACTGTCCATCTAATCCAAATCGGTTTAGCATTTAACCAAGCTCGAACCGTTTGCTTTCTCTGCATAAGATGGTGAATTCCTAAAATTATTATTGCAATCATACCAATCAACATTTCTGATGGTGGCAATTCAAATCCGTAATTAAAAATACCCGGAGTTATACCAATTTCTCTTATTCTGCTTAGTACATCACCCAACCCCGTAAATAGATGTGTAATGATGAATATAGCATCGGAAAGATTATTTGCTCTAAAGAAAATCCAACCAAACAGGACTATATGAAAAATAAACAGAACTCTCAACGTCTTCTGAAGGCCTGGCACTTTATCCAACATAAATAATTGAGTTAGTTTAGGACGAATGTTGCGTGTCCAATATGAAAACAGATAATACGAACCGTGTAATCCACCCCAAATTATAAAGGTCCAATTTGCGCCATGCCATAAACCGCTGATTAAAAATACTATTATGATATTGTAATACCATCGCCAACGAGTTGTATGGCTACCTCCAAGTGACATATATAAATAATCTCTGAACCATGTTGATAGTGATATATGCCATCTTTGCCAAAACTCCCTAATAGATTTTGCAAAATAGGGACGGCGGAAATTTTGCATCAAATTTATACCAAAAACTTGTGCGGCGCCAATGGCAATATCGGAATAACCGGAAAAATCACAATAGATCTGAAATGCAAAAAGATATGTTCCAATCAATAGAGGTAAACCCGCTGCATCAGATGGATTATTGTAAACTTGATTAACGATAACCGCAACCCGATCAGCAATTACAATCTTCTTAAAAAATCCCCACAGCATTAATTTCAAGCCATTAGTCACTCTATCATAATCAAAATTGTACTTTTGCAATAATTGAGGCAATAAGCGAGTTGATCTCTCAATGGGTCCGGCTACTAATTGCGGGAAAAAGGCTACATAAAGAGCCAATATTCCTAAGTGCTTTTCAGGTTCTCGTTTACCACGATAGACATCAATTGTATAACTCAAAGTTTGAAATGTATAAAAAGATATTCCAACAGGGAGCAATACTTTAAATACAGGTACATTATAAAATATATTAAAATGATCAAATACTGTACGCAGAGAGTCGTTGAAAAAATTGAAATACTTAAATCCAAACAGCAGTCCTAAATTGACAAACAAACTTAGTATCAAGTAAAATTTTCTTTTCGATTTCAAAGACTGCTTAGACATCTGTAGCGCTGCGAAATAATCGACCAATGTTGAGACTAAAATAAGTATTAAATACTCAGCTTTCCAGCACATATAGAAATAGTAACTGGCGACTAAAAGCAACATCCACCGAAAACGGTGTGGCAGTAGAAAGTAAAAGAATACTACGAGGGGAAAGAATACAATGAATTGGATGGAATTAAAAAGCATAATTAACTATTTTTTTTATGTTCAACTATTGAATCATCTTCACAAAGTACTGCGATCCTGTTTCTTATATCATCTCTTAATTCTTTAACAGACATCTTTTTATAATAGGTTCGGTAAACCGGTTGACCGAATTTAACCGTAATGCACCCAGGATAAATACGCCAGTCATCTTTATTTTTTGCTCTAAAAGCACCAATTAAACCAATTGGGATAATAGTAACTCCCGTATTTAAAGATAGATGGAAAAGTCCCTTTTTGAATTCACCCATCTTGCCTGTAAGAGTTCTGGTTCCTTCAGGAGCAATTAAAAATGACGTTCCTTTTCGTATTTCATCTTCGGCTAATGTTAAACTATGTATTGCCTTTGTCAAATCAGTACGTACTATAGGTATTGCACCTAAGCGCTTGATTAACCTACCCCAAATAGGCCATGAAAATTGATAATCGGCACCGACTGCTGAAACAAATTCTTTTATTATACCAACAATCAGAAATTGGTCTAATAAAGATTGATGATTAAATAGATACAAATATGGTCCATTTTTCGGATCAGGTATTTTACCTTCCATTTTAATTATTTGTCCCGCACCCAATAGCACAAAACGAGAAAGTAATCTTGCTAAGGGGTGTAAGCGCTTAGGCGATATAAATAGCGCTGCAAATAAATATATTCCCACAGAAATTATAAATGTTGTTAAAGCAATTGGCCAGATAATAAGCGCAATTATTGAACTGCTAATATTTTTAAGAAATCTTATCACCAATAATTTCAAGAACTAACTTATTTTAGCTCCATTGGGAATATTTTTCTGTGATTCAAGAACAACGACCGCTCGGTCTTTATTATTAGCTCCTAGCACTAATACTTCCGAAGCAATTCCTGCAATTTTTTTCGGAGATAAATTTACAACAGCTACGATCTGTTTTCCTACCAAATCGTTTGGTTGATATAAATCAGTTATTTGAGCACTTGATTTTTTTATACCCAAGTTACCAAAATCAATTTCAAGTACGTAGGCTGGTTTTTTGGCTTTATCCAATAATTCAGCCTTAAGAACAGTTCCAATTCTTAAATCAAGTTTGCTAAAATCTTTAATATTAATCATTTTTTAATCCAACACTACTTTGTCTTTAAATTCGGGAACAAAAGTATTCCAACCCATCTTTTCATGTAAATAATTGCTGAAATGCATTGCAGCTTCTTCTTCGCCATGCGTAATAAAGACTCGTCGAGGTGCTTTTTTTAAATTCGTTACCCAATCAAATAATTCATCTTTTCCGGCATGAGCAGAAAAACCTTCTATTCTTTTCACTTTCATTTTCAGCGGAAATTTCTTTCCGAATAATCGTATTTCTTCAGCGCCATCTAATATAATTCTTCCCAAAGTTCCTACTGCTTGGTAACCAACAAAGAGTAACGTGCTCGCTGGATTGGTGATATTATTCGCAATATGATGTTTTACTCTGCCACCTGTACACATTCCTGATCCAGCTAAGATAATTGCAGTCCCACGAATGTTATTGACTGCTTTAGATTCCTGAACAGTATTAACAAGCTTCAAATTACGAAATGAAAATGGTGAGTGATGGTCTTCTAACAAGTCTGTCATTTCTTTATCAAACAGTTCAGGATGGTCACGAAATACTTTTGTGACTCTATTTGCCATAGGGCTGTCAACAAATACTACTAGCGGGGGAATTCTTTTTTCCATTAGTAATAAATTTAATTCATACAATAATTCTTGCGACCGTTCTATGGCAAAACTCGGAATAATTATGTTTCCACCGGATTGATGGGTATCGTTAATTACTTCCTCTAAATTATCATCAATGTCATCAATCTCTTGGTGGTAGCGATTTCCATATGTGGATTCCATAATTACATAATCTGCTTCTTCGAAAACCGTAGGATCGCGTAAGATTACCTTGTTAGGACGTCCAATATCGCCGGAAAATAAAATGCTTCGTTTTTCATCGCCATCTCTTACGATAATCTTGATCATCGCTGAACCAAGTATATGTCCCGCATCGTAATAAGTTGCTTCAATATTATTGGCGACTTCTACTTTTTTCTGATACTTTACTTTACATAATAATTTAATTGTGTCTCTTGCATCATCAATAGTATAAAGCGGAATATGCGGATATGGTCCTTCTCGACCTTCTCTTTTATGTCGTTTTTTCTTGTATTTAGCATCTTCAAATTGAATTTTTGCTGAATCCATTAACACGATTTGTGCAATCTCTGCTGTGGCAGGAGTACATAAAATATCACCATTAAATCCATCATGGACCAATTTTGGTAAAAATCCGCAATGGTCAACATGGGCGTGAGTTAATAAAACAGTATCGATTGTTGAAGGATCTACAGGAAAGGGTTCCCAGTTCCGACCACGATAATCTCTTTCTTGATACATGCCACAGTCTATTAGGATTCTTGTGTTGTTCGTTTCCAGTAAATATCGTGAACCTGTAACATTTTTTGCTGCACCAAAGAAAGATAATTTAATATTCATTAAAAATTCCTGATTTTATGTATTGTAATTATTAAAAATAAAAGACCTGATAGATTAAAATATGTGCTGATAAATTAGATGTTTGTATGAAATGAAACAACTTTGTTAAAATATTATTTATTTTGGCAGAGAATATAGTAGCTGACAGTGATCAAAATAAATTTTATAAAGTTTGTTCCTTTTTTTCTTATTGATTATTGCTTGACCGATTACATAGTAATGGTCCATTTCATAAGGACCGAAAGTGTACCATTGTCCGGGGAACAGATTTTCATCAGAAGAATATTTCATAATTTTATCAGGTCCGTTTAAACCGGTGGTAGGTCCCCACATCGAATTAGTATTGACCACCCCATCGTTCTCGAACCAAGTTGAATCGGTTTTTGTTCCGTCGGCAAAATATGTTATTTCCTGGCCAATCTTTTTGACATTCGATAGTAATGACACGAAAACTTTCTTCCCGGGGACATAAAATCCTGTTTGTGGATCACGATATGAAGAGCTTGTCCCAAATGAAAAATAGTAAACATGCGGATTTGCTTTAACATAAGTATTCAATTCTCGTGCCCCATCGATGCTTAAATCCCAATTGCTTATGTTTTTGGATTCCCACGCCGCATGGTTATCCATGCGATTATAATAATCCTGCCAACTTTCACCCTCTTTTTGCTCCAAATCCCAATGCTGTAGATCAAAATCATAGAAATCAGACCCTATTACAGCCGCTAAACCAATGAAATTTTGAAAGAACGGTAAGGTTTTCATTCTTATATCAAAATAAGTGGTACCGTTATGTGGTGAAGAAATTGTTGTAATGGACTTTATCCAGCCCGAATATGATTGCCCTAATAATTCATTATTCTCATACTGAGTCTTCAGTGAATCGGCATAAAAGGAGTTTTCCAGTAGATAATCTAACATACGGACTGTTTGTCCGCCCATGCTATGACCGATCAAATGCACAGGATGCTCGGAGTCCCAATCAGGGTAAAGCCCAGTAAATATTTTACCGACAGGTTTTTGTATTACACCAAATTTATCGGCATGATTTTTACCATAATCTACCTGACCACCTTTCAATTGATAATATATTTCTACCGCACGTTCCCAATTAGAAGATACCGGACCAACAGAAACAGTAATAACCATGAAACCTTTTTCCTCAAGATATTCTTCAATATCCCAAAATCCGCCCCAATATTTGTATCCAACCATTTCTTCCGGTCCCCAACCAAGAAAACCGTGAACAAGAACAATTGGGTAATTATTTTGGGCAAACAATGATGAAATAAATAAAATTAGCAGCGGAAGACATTTTTTAATTAGTTTCATATCGACGTAAATTTAAAAATAAATAAGTATAATTATTTATTCAATAAAGTGTTTTTAAATTATTTATCTGCAACTTTATTGTGTTTAGCGGTTATTGTGTCTATTAAAACTCTGAGGAAATGAAAATGAAAAGATTATATACTACCAAAAACTTTAAGAGCTGGAGCCAATTTTTACATTTTGTTGATAATCTTTCGGACAATTGGTTTTTTCGTGGGCAATCAAATTCTGAATGGGATTTGAAATCTTCACTAGAAAGAACTTGTTTTTTTAGATTGCATGATGGTATTGAGCATTCTTTTCTTATTGACTTCCAGAGAGGTGCTAAAAACTTTCTTACTGAGAAGGAATTGCCAGAAAATATTATCGAGTGGCTGGCATTAATGCAACATCATGGAGCACCAACACGATTACTTGATTTCACAAAATCACCATATATTGCTTCATATTTTGCTTTTGAAAATGTGGATATTAAGAAAAAAACAATAGCTGTTTGGGCAATAAATTGTGATGTTTTAGCGGAAAGGGCAATACAATATCTTGATCTAAGACATAGTGAAGAAATTGAAAAAGCTCGCAGCAGCTATTCTGACGAAGACTTTGAAAAAACAAGGAGAAAATTGACAGATAAAGATTTTGAAGATCTTTTTTTTAGAAATGATAAAAGTTGCATTTTACCAGTAGAACCATTTAAAATGAATAAAAGATATGCTTTGCAACAATCAATTTTTATTAGCCCGGGCAATTCCTATGAAACTTTTATGGAGCAATTAGAATTCTTAGAAGATGATGTAGAAAAAACTGTGGTAAAACTTTGCTTACCAACATCATTAAAAAATGAAGTTCTAAGAAACTTACAGAAAATGAATATCAATAGAGCAAGTATTTTCCCTGACCTTGGTGGGTACTCAATTGGACTTAAAATGAAATACAATTTGACCCTTTCAATGAATGAATATTTGGAAAGACAAGCTAAACTTTTAAAAGATAGAAAATTCAATCTTTATCCATGATTTGATGAGATAATAAAATGAAAAAATCGCCAACATGGGAAAACGCATTAGAACGGCTTGAAACCGGTAATAATAATTATGTTAATAACAACCTAAATAATCATTTGCAGGATTCATCACGAAGGAAGGATGTAGTTGATGGTCAAAAACCATTTGCAGTTATCCTCACCTGTTCCGATAGCCGTGTTGTCCCGGAATTAATATTTGATACCGGAATTGGTGAGCTTTTTGTAATTCGTGTTGCCGGAAATGTTGCCAACACTTCATCAATTGCAAGCGTAGAATATGCAGTTGTGCACTTAAATGTAAAATTAATTGTTGTATTAGGTCATCAAAATTGTGGAGCGGTTACAGCTGCGTTAGCAGATAGTAATAATGGAAAGAACCTTTATCATTTACTGAATTTTATTCAACCGGCAATAATCGATTCAGACAGCAAAAATATTGATGAAGTTTCACATATACATACCAAGCTGACAGCAGAAAAATTGATTGTAGAATCCAGTATTATCGCAAAAACGATAGACAAAAACGCGCTCAAAATCTTCCCGGCTTATTATAGTCTTGAATCAGGTCAAGTAAATTTCTTTGAATAATTACGATGTTCTTGTTATCGGTGCCGGTGTAGCCGGATTAATTGCTGCCGGACGAGCAGCAAAGTTGGATGCAAATGTTTTGGTTATAGAAAAAATGCGTCGCCCCGGTATAAAATTATTACTTTCCGGTAAAGGTCGCTGCAATATAACCAACTCAGATGATATAGATGAATTTATGAAAAACATCCATCCCAATGGGCGTTTTTTGAAACATGCATTTTACAAATTTTTCTCTAAAGATATCATTGATCTACTACATAATTATGGCGTTGAAACTGTCATTGAAAGAGGAGGAAGGGTTTTTCCCGCTAGTAATAAATCTGCTGATATTCTAAATACCTTATTATCAAATGTAAAAAAATATGGTGCTGAATTCATTTATAATTGTAAAGTAACTGGACTTTTAATTGATCAAAATAGTGTGTCTGGTGTAAAAATAATTGAAAATGGACAAAAAAAGCAAATAGCTGCCAAGAAAGTAATTATATGTACCGGCGGAAAATCTTATCCGGCAACCGGTTCAACAGGAGATGGATACATTCTTGCAAAATCTGTCGGGCATACTATTGAATCACCATTTCCGGCTCTCGTGCCGATTGTCACAAAAGGAAATCTTGCAGAGCAATTACAAGGACTTGCCCTAAAAAATGTTAAAGTTATTGTTTGGATAAATGGCAAAAAACAAACTGAAGCATTTGGTGAAATGCTTTTTACACATTTTGGACTATCGGGACCAATTATTCTAACCTTAAGTAGATTTATTGTTAAGGAACTTATTAATAATAGTAAAATTGATATTTCAATTGATCTAAAACCCGCGCTTGACGTTTCGAAGCTTGATAAGCGTCTATTGCGTGATTTAAACAAATACGGTAAAAAGCAGATTGACAATATTTTTAAGTTTTGGCTTCCAGCGAAACTAATACCATTGTTTATTAAAGCATGTGACATTGATCCCATTAAAGAAGGACATCAAATTACAGGTCAAGAAAGGAATAAAATTAAGTCGTTAATGAAAGATTTAAGATTTGAAGTAGCCGGATATCGACATTTCAAAGAAGCAATTATTACTGCCGGCGGAATTAAAACTAAAGAAATTGAGCCAAAAACGATGCAATCAAAATTGGTTAAAAATCTATACTTTGCCGGCGAGGTTATAGATGTAGATGCAAATACCGGCGGGTATAATCTACAAATTGCATATTCTACCGGATGGTTAGCAGCTGAATCTTGTGTTAAATCAATTTATTAGATGATTAATCACAGATCGTTTCGATCAACTTGGCGCAAACCAAATACGGATCCATATTAGCTGAAGGGCGGCGGTCTTCCAGATACGATTAACAAACTGCACATTTGCAAATCATTACAATAAATCAACACTTCTGTTTGTAAAAAATCTGTTTTTCGCTATCTTACTTTGGATAATATTGTAACTTTGTAGGTTCAAAATAAAACGAATGGATATAGTTTATATCATTGGCATATTTCTTGCATTTTTTATTTCGGTTTTGCTATTTACTAAAAATGGCAAAACCTTACCTGATAAGATATTGGCAGTTTGGATGTCTATTACAGGGATTCAGTTACTTTACTACTACCTTTATACTCAAGGACTTTGGGAGCAATACCCACATCTTATCGGATTGGCAAGTCCTTTTCCGTTTTTTCACGGACCAATGCTTTACCTATATACTCTCTTCTCTTTAAAAGAAGAAAAACGATTAAGAAAAATTGATTATCTCCATTTTTTGCCTATACTTTTATCATACGCGTATATGATTGATTTCATTTTCTTTTTCACGGTTGAACAAAAAAAGTTAGTAGATATCGGAGGGTTAGACAAATTTGACACTTTTATTAATCTATCATTAATTGGTTTTGTTATATCAATTGTTGTATATCCCATCCTTTCGTATCGTTTGCTTATCAGATACAAAAAAATGGTTGAAGCCAATTTCTCATACAACGAAGGTATAAATCTAAGATGGTTAAAAAACATTATTCTGGGCTTTTGTGCCGTAATTTTGATGGCTCTAATTGTTTTGATTCTTCGTATGATTGTTGGGTTTCAATTCAGTTTTTTGGCTGATAATCTTTTTTACGGATTGGCAATTATATTGATTATAGTATTTGGTTATAATGGCATCCGTCAGCAAGATCTGTTCAGTTGCAAAATAGGGAACGAACCCATTATAGAACCCAAATCTGAGTACAAAAAATCAGGTTTAAAACCGGAAATTGCAGAAAAGTTTCATAAACGTTTGTTAGAAACAATGCGTAAAGAGAAACCCTATTTAAATTCTAAACTATCACTAGGAAAACTATCTTTGCTAATAAATGTGTCTTCAAACCATTTATCGCAAGTTATTAACCAATACGAAAAAATGAATTTCCATGATTTTATTAATAAGTACAGGGTGGAAGAATTTAAAAAATTGGCAAAAGAAAGTCCTCATTATAGTATTCTTGCTTTAGCATTTGAAGCGGGTTTTAACTCTAAATCATCATTCAATAGCAATTTTAAAAACCACACTGGCGAAACACCAAGCCATTATATTTCAAACAACTAAAATATAACAATAGTGTACAATCCTACCCGTTTGCATCACTAAGTAGTCCCATCCTACCCATACGGACGACTTGCACCTTTTTGTGTTATTAATTTGCAGTAGTTTAAAAAGCAAAAAGAGATGCAAATAGAAAATTACAACAAACCCGGTCATTTTTACCTACTTGCCACATTGTTACCTTGGGGTTTTTGGTCTTTAGCTGCATATATAAGCCATTTACCTGCAGGATATGAAAACCAAGCAAGTATTATCGCTTTTTTTGGACTGTTGTCGCCTATTCTGGTTGTATTTGGAATAACTTATAAAAACAAGTCAATGCTGAATGATATGAAGAGCCGACTATTGTTTTCAAAATCTATAAAAATAAAATATTTCATTATCAGTTGTTGCTTGATGCTATTTAGTATTCTTTTGGCACAATCAATTTCTTTGCTATTCAATTATAGTCCTATGCAATTCAAGTTAGCCGAACAATTCTCTTTTTCATCGGGAGTATTTCCAGTTTGGTTTCTGTTAATTATAGCACCGTTACTTGAAGAGTTGATTTGGCACTCTTATGGGACAGATTGTCTTCGTAATCGTTTCAATCTTTTTTACACTTCTGCGCTTTTCGCCCTATATTGGGGTATATGGCATATTCCGTTATCGTTTATCAATAACTATTATCACAGCAACTTAGTAGAAGAAGGTCTAATTTATTCCATCAATTTTATTGTGAGTCTTTTCCCGTTTGTCATTATTATGAATTGGCTCTATTATAAAGCAAACCGCAGCATTTTAATCACTATTATATTTCATATTACAGCTGGTCTGTTCAATGAAATATTCCAAACGCATCCAATGAGTAAAGTAATTCAAACAGCACTGCTGTTAGCATTGTCTATCTATTTGTTAACCACAGAAAAAGATTTCTTTTTTAAAAGGACCATAAGATGAAACGAATATTCTTAACAGTAATAGGTATTATCTCCTTTTTGGGAATAATTCAGTCACAAACCATCACACAAACCATTAGAGGAAAAGTTGTGGATGCAGTTACACAAGAAGCATTGATTGGAGCTTCCGTGGTGATATTGAATTCTTACCCTACAATTGGAAGAGCTTGTGATATTGACGGTTATTTTATTTTAGAAAAAGTTCCTGTTGGACGGCAAAGCATTCAAGTAAGTATGATAGGATATGAGACCTATCAAATTAACGAAATAATGATTAGTACGGGTAAAGAGACAATATTAGATATTGCCCTTCAAATAAGTAGTATCGAAT
>JAUWFQ010000082.1 GCA_030606865.1 bacterium | reverse complement strand
CGGTTTTTGTTGTGACTTTAGTAATTCTCATACGAAGAATATAAACGTAACTAATATATATAAAGGAATTAATATAGGAATTGAGTACTTAAGCATGTATCCAAAAAAACTCGGCATTGAGATATTTTGTTCCTCAGCAATTGACTTAACCATAAAATTTGGAGCATTACCTATATATGTATTTGCTCCCATAAAAACAGCCCCTGCCGAGATAGCTAATAAAGTATGGTGTAACGGTCCCATTAATTCTATAGCATCGCCACCGGCTGTATTAAAAAATACTAAATAGGTAGGAGCATTATCCAAGAAACTCGATAAAATTCCCGTTGCCCAAAAATACATATAATTTACCGGTTCACCATTAGTTGAAACTGAATTAATGATTCTATACAAGGCACCTTCGGTACCTGCCTTTAAAATCGCAATCGCAGGAATTATTGTAATGAATATAGCCGCGAATAATTTTGCGACTTCTTGTATTGGAAACCACGTAAACTGATTTTCTTTTCTAAGGGATTGTGAGGTGAATTTCCAACTTAACGCTGTCAATGTTAATAACAAAATGTCTCTTAATAAATTTGGTAATTGCAATTCAACATTATAAACGGTAAATGAAATATGTGGATTCCAAATTCCACTCATCAACACTGCTGCTATTACTCCGAGTAAAAATAGGAAATTTATTGAACCCTCAATCCTTAATTTTTCAATTTTTTCTACTGATGGCTTTTTAGAATGATCTTCCATATTATAAAATCTACTATCAATGAAATAGAAAATGAGTGATAATGAGACAACCATAAATAACATTGGTTTTATCATAGCGGTTGTAGTCCAGAAGAAATCAACTCCTTTCAGAAACCCTAAGAATAATGGAGGGTCACCAAGAGGAGTTAATGAGCCACCGATATTAGCAACTAAGAAAATGAAAAACACTATTACGTGAACTTTATGTTCACGATGCTGATTAGCTCTGATCAAAGGACGAATCAATAGCATAGCTGCGCCTGTTGTACCCATCCAACTTGCTAATATTGTACCAATTAAGATAATAATTAAATTCAGTAATGGTGTACCTACTAATGTACCTTTTAATCGAATTCCACCGGAAATCGTAAACAGGGAAAGTAATAGTATAATAAACGGCATATAGTCTAAGAGAACAATATGAAGAACTTCATAAAGTGTTATAGAATATCCTTCCACAATTAAAAATGGAAATACAAAAGTCAACGCCCAAAAAAATGAAACTTTGCCAAAATTATTATGCCAAAAATGTGGTGCAACTAATGGCAATACCGCAATTGATAACAAAATTCCTGCAAAAGGGATTGTCCATAAAATTGATAAAGTCGTTCCATCAACATGTGGGACAGAATGAATATCATGCCCTCCGGATGCTAAAACAATATTTGCAGCTAAAATAATAATCGATATTATGCTAATTCGAAATATTTTCATTTATTAAACCGATAGATTTTTCATCATTAATCATTAAAATATATAAGATATAAATTACACTTATTAATAGAATATTTATATAAAAATCATTCTGATTATTGTGGAACATTACCAGGGATATTTGGTAATATTACATATGAATATATTGGTTGGAATTATAGCTATTTTTGTTGTCATTTTCATCCTAGGAATTGGTACATTTCTTGGTGAGAAACAACTCAATACTACTTGCAGTGGTGAAGAATCCTGTTCAGTTTGTGGTGGCGATACCGAAAAATGTGAGAATATATAATTCAAAGCAAGTCAGAATCAATTCTTCACCCATCCAAAACTCTCTACGTTATTAAACTCATTTTCATCCGTCCTAATAATTATCATAGCTTCAACTTCTTCCAACGAGTTAACTAATGTAATACCTTCCTTTCCCATAACCATCAATGCAGTAGCTAAGGCATCAGCGGTCATACAATTTGGCGCTGTAACCGATGCAGAAGCCACGTGGTTTTGCGTCGGGTAACCGGTAACCGGATCGATAGTATGCGAAAACAATTTTCCGTTAAATTTAAAGTAATTTCGGTAATCACCGGACGTAGCTAATGCTTTATTATCTAAGGATATAACCGCTTGCAACTCTGTACCGGGCATCATATCTAGTATAGGTTTATCAATTCCAATTTTCCAATAATTGCCCTCATCATTATAACCCGAACAGCGAACTTCTCCGCCAATTTCGACCAATATATCAGTAAATCCTAAATCTCTTAATAATTCAAATACTACATCTACACCATATCCTTTTGCAATGGCGTTTAAATCAATTTTGATATTAGGATTTACCTTTTTGATAGAATTTTTTCCAACTGCAATATTATTAAATCCAATGAATTGTAAGACTTTTTCTATTTCCTGATTGGTTGGTGGCTGCCAATCATTTTGCGTCAAATCTTTACTAAATCCCCACAATTCCATAATAGGACCGACAGTAATATCAAAGGCACCTTTAGTCAATCGCGATATTTTCTGCGCCGTAACGATTACATCATAAAAACTATTGGATATAGTAAACCACCCTTTATTTTTTAGCCGGTTAAACCGGCTAATTTCACTATCAGGGATATAAGTCGACATCTGTTGATTCACGGCTTGTAATGCCGAATCAATTTTGCTCTTAACATTATTAATATCAATATGTTGTGGTTTTTTATCAATAATTTTTACGGAATAAGTTGTCCCCATTGTATTACCATTGATTGTAATAGTTTGATTCTGACTTTTACAACCAATAAAAAGTATAATTAGAACAAAAAAACCCAACCAAAGCTGAGCTTTTTTAATAAATAAAAAATTCTTCTGTTTAACCAAACTTATCATAAGCTATCATTTCCGGTTCCACACCAAGATCATACAACATTTTATCAACAGCATCGATCATTGGTGGCGGACCACACATATAGTATTCAATTTCGGTTGGATCCTCGTGATCTTTTAATATATTATCATATAATATTTGATGGATAAAACCAACCTGACCTTTCCAATTATCCTCTTCCAATGGTTCAGAAAGTCCCACTTGATATGAAAAATTAGGGAATTTCTTTTCTAATGCTTTAAATTCATCATCATAAAACATTTCACGCAGTGATCTTGCTCCATACCAAAATGATATTTTCCTGTCAGATTTATTTGTTTTTAACAAATCATATAAATGACTACGCATTGGTGCCATTCCGGCGCCACCGCCGATGAATACCATTTCTCTATCGGTATCTTTGGTATAAAATTCACCGTACGGACCTGATACTTCCACATTATCACCGGGTTTCAAATTAAAAATATATGATGACGCTATTCCGGGCGGTACATCAGGAGCCCAGGGCGGCGGTGAAGCAATTCTGACATTCAGCATAATTTTATTGCCTTCCGCGGGATAACTAGCCATCGAGTATGCTCGAATTACTTCTTCGTCATTTATAGCCTGATAACGCCACATAGCGTATTTATCCCAATCTCCGCGATATTCTTCTTCTATATCAAAATCAGAATATTTTAATTTATAGGGAGGAACTTCGATCTGAATGTAACCGCCGGCACGATAATCCATTTCTGCACCGGGTGGTAACTCAATAACCAACTCTTTTATGAAAGTAGCAACATTATAATTGGAAATAACTTTACATGTATATTTCTTAATATTAAATATTTCATCAGGTACACTAATTTTCATATCCTGTTTAATCTTAACCTGACAAGCTAAACGCCAATGATCAGCAGCTTCTTTACGACCAATGCTACCTGTTTCGGTTGGTAAAATCCCACCGCCGCCATCAATTACCTGACATTTACACTGGGCACAAGTCCCCTGTCCACCACATGCCGATGGTAAAAATATTTCATTCCCCGATAGAGCACTTAATAAAGTTGAACCCGGTCTAACTGTAATAGATTTTTCCTTATCATCATTGATCTCAATTTGTACATTACCTTGTGGTAATAATTTACTTCCGGCAAAATTTAATAAAATTACTAATAGCAGAATCAATACTGTAAAAAATATAACTCCAATTAGTGCAGTCGCCATCATTTATCCCTATAAATCGATACCGGAAAAAGCCATAAAAGCCATTGATAATAAACCGGTTAAAAGCATTGTAATTCCTAATCCTCGCAACCCCTTTGGAACATCGGCATAGCGTAGTTTATGCCGAATTGCCGCCATTGATGTAATTGCTAAAAAGAATCCTAAACCGGAACCGATACCAAAGACTGTGGACTCGCCCAAAGTATATTGCCTCTCAACTAAGAAGAGGGAGCCACCTAAAATGGCGCAATTAACGGCAATTAGTGGCAAGAATATTCCAAGACTAAGATATAATCCAGGTAAAAATCTATCCATAACCATTTCAACTAGTTGAACCATTGCTGCAATTACCGCAATAAATGCGATGAAATTTAAATAACTCAAATCAACGTTCGGCAATCCCGCCCAAGCTAAGGCACCTTCTTCTAAAAAGTAATGATGCAATGCCCAGTTAACCGGCGCTGTTATCGTTAAAACGAAAACTACTGCTAATCCTAATCCAATTGAAGTGTCAACTTTTTTTGATATAGCAAGGAATGAACACATTCCTAAGAAATATGAAAGTAATATATTTTCTACGAAGATTGATTTAACAGCTAATGATAAATAATGCTCTAACACTTTAAGCCTCTTCGTATTTTGTTATTGAACGTTGGAACCATATAATCAATCCAAGGATTACAAATGCTCCCGGTGATAACACAAATAAACCCACATTGAGATAACCCGCATCATAAAATGATTGCGGAATAATTTGCAAATTCATGATTGTACCACTGCCCAATATTTCACGGAAAAACGCTACGGCAATCAAATACATACCATAACCGGCTGCATTACCCAAGCCATCTAAAAAGGCTTTGCCCGGTTTATTTTGCATAGCAAATGCTTCAGCTCGACCCATTACTATACAATTTGTAATTATCAAACCAACGAACACCGATAATTGTTTGCTGATATCGTAAAGATATGCCTTTAATATTTGATCAGTTAAAATCACCAATGATGCGATTACAGTGAGCATCACAATAATTCTGACGCGACCGGGAATAAACTTTCGCAAAGCGGCAATAATCGTATTTGACATTGAGAGAACAAATATCACTGCCAATGTCATTACAATTGCCGTCTCCATTTTTACGGTAACAGCAAGAGCTGAACAAATTCCTAGAATCTGAGCTGAAATTGGATTATTGCTGATCAAAGGATCAGTCAACACAAGCTTTGATTTTTTACTTAATATGCTCATTCTATAATATCCTCACCTGATCTAACTCTATCTAAGAATGGTTTATAAATATTTAAATCATGTGCAATAAATTTATTCATCCCTCTTCCTGTAAGCGTAGATCCCGATATTCCATCTACTTGGTGAATTGCATTTATATCATTTTGGTTAACTTGTCCTTTTACAATTTCAATGCTAACCAATTCACCTTCAGCATTATAAATCTTTTTTCCTTTATAGTTAGATGTAAACCACTCTTTTTCCAATTCTCCGCCAAGTCCGGGCGTTTCACCATGTTGATAAAAAGTTATTCCTTTTACAGTTATACCATCCGGTTCTAAGGCAATATATCCGTATATTGTTGACCAAAGTCCTTTACCCGATATTGGAATGGAATAGCCTGTGGGCTGCGCTCCCTCCATCGCGATATAAACACTTAATGCACCATCATCAGATTTCATTCCGTTTTCATCGATACTCAAAGTTGTTATTTCTTCATCATATAATTTTTGAATATCACTTTGAGAAAGCTTTTGGGATTGATCAGCAGGAATATTCAACGAGCTTAATATATTCTTTTTTATATCAATCTCAATGTTAAAATCTTGTTTCGCTTTTAATGATGTCGCAGCAAAGGATAGCATAAATCCTAAAATTATTGTAATTCCCGCCATAAACGATAGTACGTATAAATTACTTCGCATAGCGCGCCATCCTCTTCTTAATATTGCCCTTTACAACAAAGTAATCAATAAGCGGCGCAAAGGCGTTCATCAATAGAATTGCTAACATTGTACCTTCCGGATAGGCAGGATTCATAGAACGAATTATAACAGTTAAGAAACCAATCATGAATCCGTAAATCCACCGACCGCGATTTGTATAAGCAGCAGAAACCGGATCGGTTGCCATAAATACCGTTCCAAATAGGAATCCACCCATAACCAAATGATAGTGAGCAGGTAAAGTCAGCATAGTATTAGTTGAATGACCGGCGAATAAATTTGTAATAATAGCAGTAACAACCAATCCAATAATAGAACCGGTAATTATGCGCCATGAGCCAATTTTTGTATAAATTAGTATTACCGCACCGATTAATATCGCTAAAGCGGATGTTTCTCCTACCGAACCCGGAATCCATCCTATGAACATATTTAACCATGAATAATCAAACTGCTGAAATCCGCTCAATAAAGTAACAGCATCGCTGCCGGTTTGAGCAGCGGGTACAGCCAAAGGTGTGGCACCGGAAAATCCATCTGCTGCTTTTACCCAAACTTCATCACCTGATATGTTACCGGGATATGCAAAGAATAAAAATGCTCTTGTTACTAATGCCGGATTGAAAATATTCTTACCAGTTCCGCCAAAAATCATCTTTCCGATTACCATACCAAAACTTGTTGCCACTACAACTTGCCATAGCGGAATGGTAGGTGGAAGAATTAATGGAATCAACCAACCGGTCACAAAAAATCCTTCATCGACTTCTTGTTTACGGATAATTGGAAACAATAGCTCCCAAAAGAAACCAGTTGCATAGCCAACTACCATTATCGGTAAATATGATTGAAATCCTACCCAAAAATATTTGAGCAATAATTCCATTGTCAATACAATTGTATTATCAATAGCTAATGCTTGTTGGTAACCTGTATTTATAATTCCGAATATTGTTGTCGGTATCAAGGCAACCAGTACCACTATCATAGTGCGTTTTAAATCTAAACTATCTCTAATATGAGGACCGGATTTTGTTTGCTCATCAGTCCAAAAAGTGAGTGTATCGACTGCCTCAAAAAATGGGAAAAATCTACTTAGCTTACCTCCTTCAGCAAAATGCGGATGAGCTTTTTTATATATATTTCTCAAAAACTTCATCTTAGCCTTCCGTCCTCATAATATCTAATCCTTTACGAATTGTTGCACCAACATCAATTTTACTCGGACAGACAAAACTGCATAACGCGAAATCTTCTTCATCACATTCTAAGATACCAAGTTGAGTCATTTCTTCAACATCATCTGCTAATATGCTGCGATATAATGGGTTTGGCATTATATCCATAGGTAATACATCTTCCCATGCATTTATTGGTACTAAAGCTCTTTTACTTCCATTCTGCTTGGTGGTAAAATTGAACAATCTTCTTCCAAAGGACAAAAATGAGCGTGATAAACTATAAGTTTTCTTAGAAGATCCGGGCTGAATCCAACCTAGAAATGGCCTTGATAAATCCACCGGTAAAATTGAAATAATGGTGTCATAAAATCCAAGATAATCATCTTTTTCGACTTTTTTACCAGTAAGTACATCACCGCTAATAATTCGATATTCGCCATCTTCCAACTGATCGTTTACAATGGTATCAATTTTAGCACCGATCCTCGTTTTTACGTGTATTGGATTCTTGGCACCGGGACCACCAACCGATACTATTATCGTAGGATCTATTTCCCCCGTTAAAAATAATTTACCTAAAATAATTACATGCTGAATATTTACAGTCCAAATAATATCTCCCGGTTTCAATGGAGCAATATGATGAATTTGTATTCCTACATTTCCAGCCGGATGCGGTCCTGAAATCTGATGCAAATTACAATTAACCAGTCCGGTGAGTTCTTCTATTTGTTCATTTGCCGAAATACCGATATTTACATCACCATCAGTTAACCCTGCCAAAACATTAATACCGGCTTGAAGCGCGTCCTTTTGCCCCTTTAAAACTAAATCTAAATTTGGTGACAGTGGTGCTGTCTGTAATGCTGAAATAAAAATATCACGCGGTTCATCTTCAGGATTTGCAACATGATTAAATGGTCTTTGTCTAATTAAATGCCATAAATTTGTTTCTGATATTATAGATTTAATTTCTTCACGTTTTAACTTGGCAATAGTATTTAAAGTTATAGCTTTATAAGAAAATCTTTTTTCATGTTTATCAAGTTTAATGACGATTTTTTCAATAACTCGTCTCGGTCCATATTTAATCTTTGATATTGTACCCACACCAGGAGCACCCCATATTTGTTCAGGATTTTCTTTATTAAAAAATAATGGTGTACCAATGTCAACATGGTCACCTTCTTTTATAAATAATTTAGGTTTAACGTATCGGTATTCAATCGGACAAAGTCCTACTTCCGCAGTAGATAAATTGGTTAGTATTTCTTTTTGAGGAATGCCGGCAATGCGAATTGAGTGTCCTTTGCGTATTTTAATTTGTGTCATATATTATATTAAAAAGGAATTTTCCGTTGATAAAATTACATACTCCCAACATAAAATATAAGGGAATTTCGTACCCAATCTGCTAAAGGAGTCCAATATATTCCAAAGATAATTGTCAATGTTGCTAAGACACACAAAATCAATGTAACCGGTAAAATTGGTTGAGTTATTGTCTTTTGAGGATCTCCGTCAAAATACATTACTTTCACGACCCGCATATAATAATACAAAGAGATTACGCTATTTAT
>JAUWFQ010000015.1 GCA_030606865.1 bacterium | reverse complement strand
GGATTGTAAAACATGCTTAAGTATCCCTACCGATTTGCTATCATCCAGACCATCTAAGGAAGGGTCTGTTTCAATCCGGATATTAATCATTAACCTGGAGGTGTTATTGACCTGCTTGCTTTTGGTTGCTCTTCCGGATATTCAATTCTAATATGGAAAATGCCTCTTAAAATTGGAAGCATTCCCGTATTACCATTTACAGTTCCTTTAATTCGTCGTAATTCATCTAAGGTTAATGGACATTTATCCAATTGTCCATCGTCCAATTTTTTCTTTGTAATTCTATCAATCATATCTTCGATTTTTACGATATCAGGTTCTTTGATAGAACGAACAGCTGCCTCAATTGATTCACAAATCATCAATATTCCGGTTTCTTTTGTACGTGGCTTAGGACCAGAGTAACGAAATGCATTTTCGTCAATCTCTGAAGGATCTTTTGCCTCCGCCAAAGCTTGTCGATAAAAATATTCTACTCTTGTACTTCCATGATGAGTTGCAATAAAATCCTGTACGGCTTTTGGTAAACCATATTCATTCGCTAAACGTAGTCCCTCTTTCACATGATTTCGTATTACTTTGGCACTCATTGTCCAAGTAACTTTATCATGTTTACTTTCACCTGCAAATTGATTCTCAATAAAGTATTCCGGATTTTTCAGCTTACCAATATCATGATAATAAGCGCCAACTCTGCAAAGCAAGGCGTGAGCACCTATCGCATCTGCGCAACCTTCCGCAAGATTTCCAACGACCACACTATGATTAAAAGTACCATTTGCTTCTTGCTGTAAACGTTTTAATAGCGGAGTATTAAAATCTAATAGTTCAAGTAGTGTTAAATCCGTTGTCACACCAAATCCAATTTCGAATAAACCTATTAATCCATAAGCTATTATTGGCGCTAATACACTAACAATAAACAAATACATTAAATCTATCCGCATTGCACCCCAAATCTCACTCCTAAATAACCCAATTGCACTTATTGCAAGGATACTTGCTCCGAATAATATGAATATCGTTTTAAATAATTGGCTTCGTGTACGAAGTTGCCGAACATTATACATTGCAATAGATGAGATAAATAACATGACAATTATAAAGTCAATATTGTTCCCTATCATCATTCCTATTAATAAAACAATTGTAGTTGTACCCATGAATCCAATTCGAGCATCAAATAGAATTGTTAACGTTATTGCGGTTACAACAACCGGAATCAAATATTCAGAAAAATTCAGTTGGATATAAAACAAATAGGCTAATGCAATTGTAGAAGCAAAAAGAATAGATATAAGTAAAACTAATCTACTATTTAAAAAAGTATCTTTTCGATATACCAGGAGGAAAGTGAAAAAGAATGAAAGTATAACTCCTATGATAATAAACTTTCCTAAATATTCGAGAAAAAATTGCCACCATCCGGCAAATCCATCAGATTTTCCCATCGCTGCTTCTAATGATTTCAGCTTTAAGAGAACGTCATCGGTAATTCTTGTGTTCTTTGCAACTATCCTTTCATTTTCAAGTACGGTTCCCTGATATCTTGGAACTCGATTTAATTTTACTTCACGTCTTCTTTCGGTTGTTTCTGTGTCATATATCAAATTTGGGAGCATTAATTCCACTATTATTTCATACCCAATATCCCGTAACGCTTGATTATTATCTGAGAACAGAGTATTTACTTCAACTCTGGCTTTTGTCCAAGCAATTTCCAAATCATTATAATCAGTGGGATTAACTAACATAGGCACTTCGGCTTGGCTAATTAATACTTCACTACTTGTTATATCAGATAAAGGAATATCATATATACCTTCTGACCAACGATTCCTGCAAATTTTAATAATATCATTTTCCAATTTATCTAACGAATATCTAAGCTTATCACTGTCTGAATCCCATAATATGGATTTCCAAATTATACTTTCATAATCAAATGAATGTTCATTCATAAATGTTTCTTTTAAAAATGACAATTGAACACTATCAGCATTAAACTCTGATACAGCTTCTTGATAAGCAGTTTCATAGCGTACTCTAAATACTTTATTTGCAGATAAAGACAACTTGTTTTGAGCAACCTGAATATCATTTATTAATGAAAATAAATTATTTATCTTTTGTATTTGAATATCAACGACTTCTTGACTTCTATTAAATAATGCCGGTTCAGATTTCAAAGCTTTATCAAGATCTTCCTGAAGCTTTTTATCAGGTTTTAAAATTGGAAAAGTAAACGGAGCAATAACAGTTTCTCGGGCAATATCATCTTTCTGATAAGTAAATTGTAAAGATTTACCGCGTGGGAAAAAAACAGATGCAATAATTATTAAACTGATAAAAATTAATATTTGCCAACGGTACCGATTAATAAAATCGGCCTTAAGTTTTTTAAATGAAAATTTGTTATTCCTTCGAATCATAAATTTAGTGTGTTTTTAATTATTTCACGCCCAATAACAATTCTCTGGATTTCACTAGTGCCTTCGCCTATTTCCAGTACCTTAGCATCTCTAAAATATCTCTCAACATCATATTCTTTCACATAACCGTAGCCTCCGAATACCTGAATTGCCTCGGTAGTTACATCCATTGCAACTTCACTGGCAAATAATTTAGCCATTGAAGCTTCTTTGAGCATTTCTACCCCTTGATCTTTTAACCAAGCAGCATGGTAAACAAGCAATTTAGCGGCTTCAATTTGTGTTGCCATATCAGCTAATTTAAAACTAATCGGTTGAAATTTATATATTGGTTTACCAAACGCCTCTCTCTCGGTAGAATACTTTAATGCTCTCTCATAGGCACCTTCGGCCGTACCAACAGCCAAGGCAGCAATAGCAATTCTTCCACCGACCAATGTTTTTAAAAATGTTCGGAAACCACCGGATGGATCACCAAGCATATTTTCAGCAGGAACACGCATATTAGTAAAAAACAATTGACGCGTATCACTAGCCCGCCAACCCATTTTCTTTTCTTTAGGCATAATTTCTAAGCCGTCCGTATCCATCGGTACAATAAATGCCCCGACACCTAATTTTTCACCATTTTTTATAACTTGGGCGGTTAAATTCAGTAAACCTGCTTCACCGGCATTTGTAATAAACATTTTACTTCCATTAATGATATATTCACCATCCTTTAATTCTGCAGTAGTTTGAGTTGCGCCTGCATCACTTCCGGCACCCGGTTCAGTTAATCCGAAACAACCTAATATTTTACCAGAAGCTAAATCAGGAACATATTTTAGTTTTTGTTCTTCTGAACCGGATAAAACAATCGGCATTGTTCCTAAGGATGTATGAGCTTGCATTGTAATTGCCAAAGATGCATCTGCTTTTGCCAACTCTATCATAGCCACAGTATAAGCAATTGTATCCATCCCCGAACCACCATATTCTTCGGGAATCGGTATTCCCAATAATCCTAATTCTCCCATTTGATTTACCAAGTCACGAGGGAATTTCCCCTTTTCATCTAATTCTTGAGCAATCGGTTCCACTTCATTTTTTGCAAAATCTTGTACCATTGATCTAAGCATTTCATGTTCATCGTTAAAAAATAATTTGTCCATTTATTTTCCTATTTATTAAAGAATAATAATTACATATTTACCAGCGTATCGCTGCCGAAGCCCATGTGAAACCGGAACCAAAGGCAGCTAAAATTACAATATCATCTTTTTTAATCTTTCCTTCCTGATGCGCTTCCGCTAAAGCGATAGGAATTGAAGCACCTGTGGTATTTCCATATCTTTCAATATTGCTATACATCCTGTCCATTCCTACTCCTAATCTTTTCGCGACTGATTGTGTGATTCTCAGATTGGCTTGATGGGGAATGAATATATCAACATCATCGACATCTAAATTATTTTTAGTTAAAGCTTCCTTAATAACCTCAGGGAAACGCGTTATAGCATTTCGAAAAACTTCTCTTCCGTTCATTTGAGGATAATGTCTGCCTTCATCTATCATTTCTTTTGTTAAATATGGTGATTCTATCGAAGTCGGTACTTCTATCCATAAATCCTTCAAATATTTTCCTTGAGAATGTATATGTGTTGATAATATTTCGCTATTGTTGTTTGAAGGTTGCAATACAGCAGCTCCTGCTCCATCACCAAACAACACAGCCATATCTCGACCTTTTGTTGATAAATCCAATCCTGTAGATTGTATTTCCGCCCCTATTACTAACACATTATCGGCTTGACTGGTTTTTACAAATTGATCGCCAATTGATAATCCATATACAAAAGCAGAGCATGCTGCTTTGATATCGAAAGCGCCTATTGTATCCATCCCCATTTTATCTTGTACTTGCACAGCTGAACCGGGGAAATAATAATCTGAGGTTAGTGTGGCAAATATTACGAGATCAATATCTTTAGCTAACACTTTTGCCATATCGAGCGCTTTTTCAGCAGCCTTCACTGCTAAATCTGAAGTACCTATTCTTGAGTCAACCCAACGTCTTTCGTGGATACCTGTTCGAGTAACAATCCATTCATCGCTCGTATCCATAAATTTTTCAAGATCTTTATTGGTTACTATTCGTTCAGGGACATAATAACCAATGCCAGAAATTTTAGTTTTCCTCATATGTAATTCCTTCTTTTAATCACTCATCTTTATATCACGGACATTTAGCTGTACTAATTCTCTACCTTGCCATTCATTAACTTCTACCACATAAGTCAAATCTATTGGAAGTCCTTTGATTAATTTTTCATAATGTTCAGACATATTAAATCCTATCGCGGATACAACTTTTTGATTCTGGCGTACTTTAAAAACAATGTGATCGCCGTTGCCTACAATCCGCGGATTACCTACTATTTCCACTCGTTTGGAGGCAAAACTCGGTCTCATATTACCAGGACCATATGGTGCCAATTTATCCAAAAAATCTATAAACCTACTATCAATATCTTTTAATTTAAGAATACCTTCCAGTTTAATTGACGGAATTAACTGTTCATCATTTATTGTGTTATTGACGTATTTTGTAAACTCCTTTTTGAATTTATCAAACGATTTTTCTTTTACGGTAAGTCCGGCTGCCATAGCATGCCCACCAAAATCAACAAGGTATTTTGATGAGGCAGCCAATGCATTATATAAATCAAGACCTGAAATACTTCTTGCCGATCCTTTTCCAACACCATTTTTATCATACGAGATTATTACAGTAGGACGGTGAAATTCTTCTTTTACCTTGGATGCAACTATCCCAATAACACCCGGATGCCACTTTTTACCTGCTAATACAATGGCTCTTTCATTTTCTAAATCGATATTAGCGTGGATCAGATTAAATGCCGCATCCACAACTTCTTGCTGAATAATTTGACGTTTATGATTCTCCCGCATTAATTCATTAGCTAATGACTTGGCGCGTTGCTTATCAGTTGTGGTCAGCAACTCAACTGAGCGGTTTGCATCGCCTAAGCGACCCGCTGCATTAATTTTTGGCGCAACACCAAATACCAACTGTCCAACTGAAATTGATTTATTCTCTAAACCTACCAATTTTAATAAAGCTGTTATTCCGGGTTTGCTGCCATTGGATAATAATTTTAACCCATGTTTTACAATAATCCGATTTTCATCTTTGATTGTGACCATATCTGCACAAGTACCTAAAGTTACTAAATCCAAATACTTATACATTAAATCTTCAGGTTGATCCATTTTTTCCGACAAAGCACAGGTTAATTTAAATCCTACACCACCTCCACAAAGATCTTTAAAGGGATAATCACAATCGGTACGTTTTGGATTTAATACGGCAAATGCATCAGGAAGTATTTCATCAGGGATATGATGATCGGTTATAATTACATCAATTTTTAACGAATTGGCATATTTTATTGGTTCAAAAGCATTTATTCCACAATCACAGGTTAGAATAAGATTTACACCTAACCCTTTTGCTTTATCAATACCTACTTTAGACAATCCGTATCCTTCCTTCTCGCGATTAGGAATATATGGTATTACTTTCGCGCCTAATTCAGTAAGCGCTAAATACAACATTGATGCTCCGGTTGTACCATCTACATCATAATCACCATATATCAATATCGGATTCTTGGAATGGATATTGGTGATTATTCTATCTGTTGCTATATCCATATCTTGCATTTTATACGGATTATAAAGTTGATTTAATTTTGGATTAAAGAATTCTTTTGAACCGGTAACTGATTTAATTCCTCTATTAGCTAACACTCTCGCAATAATCTCTGATGATTTAAATTCTTTTTTTAATCGGTTTACTAATTTTGGATCAGGGTTTAGAAAATGCCAATTCATAGATTTAATTAATTCTATTTTTTCGCTAATTGTTAAGTAATAATAAAGTATTGATAATTCAACGATTAATATTTTACTATAAGATTACGGAATAATTAATATTTAATGATAAGAAATTCTAATTTGATGAGTAGATGAAACTTTAATATTGAGCTGGTCTATAAGCCGAGTTCTGTATCCTAACACTTATGTTAGGATGATGACCATTCATCTGGACTCAATTTCACAATTGAGTTCAAGCAATCTACCCGTCTCTACAGCTTCATTAAAAATGAAAGCAGTGATGCGAACTACATCTTGAGAACTATTTAATCTTACACCAAGTGGGGTTTACAAGCATCCTAATTTACATCAGGAACTGGTGGTCTCTTACACCACCTTTTCACCCTTATCTCGCAAAATGCGTGACGGTATTTTTTCTGTTGCACTTTCCATATCGCTAAATAGCGATTCCTCCCGTTAGGAGGCACTCTGTTCTGCGGTGCCCGGACTTTCCTCCCCCCAACATTGCCAAGGGGTAGTCATCCAACCAGCTCAATTTTCAAAAATCAATATGTTTTACGAAAATATTATGAAATAGTTTAAATAAAATTACTTCTCAATAAATAAAAATCTGCTACACTCGTCACAAGTATAGGATATTTTGTCCGACCGAATTTCAGCCATTTTCTGTGGTGGTACCACTGCTCCACATCCACTGCACGACGCTCCCAAAACAGGCACAACTGCCGTTCCATGACGTGCTTTACGAACCACATTATACCTCTTTAAAACTTGCGGTTCAATAGATTTCACTATTTCGACTCTGTCACTTTCGAGCTGTTCTTTGCGTTCAGCAGATTCTTGCAACATTTTTTCCAAGCTTTCGCGGCGTTCTGATAAGTCTTTGCTGACTGATTCAACGTTATTTTCTTGTTTCGTAATTTGTTCTACCAATGCATCTTTTTCTTCCATCAATTCAATATCCACCGTTTCATCTTTATCCAATTGTTCTTTTAAATAATCAATTTCTAGCATTGTGGCATCATATTGTTTATTGGTCGTAACCTTAAATAATTGATCTTTAAGATGGTCAATTTTTTGATTATCTTCTTTAACACGTAACTCTATTTTGTTTAAATCTAATTGTATCTCTTTTATTCTTTGTTTACCATCTTCGATACTTTTAATAGTTTGCTTTTTTTCTAAAATTAATTCATCAACTTTTTTGGGAAGATCACCGAGGATATCCTCTAATTCCATTAATTGTTTATCAATATTTTGTAACTCAATTAAATTTTTTATAGAACTCATTCCTTTTCCTTTTTAAATATAAAAATGCACCACAAATAGGTGCACTTTAACATAAACTTTTCACTGCTCGCAGGCATTGAAAATTTCTGCGAAAATATTTCAATTTAGTTAAGCCTCATCCTGAATAATTTTATTATCATAATTTTCTTATAAAATTTAATCGGTAAATTTAGTCATAACTAGTAAAATTCTAAAGCGCCAATAAAGAATGTACGAAAAACTTATTTAATAGTATTTCTATTGTTAAATTAAACATTCGTATCAATACATAAAATACTATTAATGAAATAAAAATTTGAAATATTATTACTCTCAATAAATGTGACTTAACGGGCAGAGCTTCTATTAAAACAGGGGAAACTTCATTATTTTAAATTAATATAATAATATATAAGTTTACATAACTACAAAGGATTAAGATATTATGGTTTTTTACCGATATATAATTACACTGATAATCATTTTTTCTATTGTTGGAACAGCATCTGGACAAATTAGAGTCGGGAGTTCATCAAGCTATCCGCGTAGCGGAGAAAGATATATCACGGATGAAGACGGTATAATTAAAATGTGGGTAAACGTGTGGGGACAGGTTAACAAACCCGGAAGTTATTTAGTATATGACGGAATTGATCTAGCTACTTTGTTGTCAATAACAGGTGGCCCTAAATCAGGTGCAAATTTAAAAAAAATCCGTTTATTTCGAGAATTGCCCGATGCTAACGGACAGCTATCTCAATCAATAGATCTTAAAAAGTTTTTAAAATCAGGAGATAGAGGTGACTTTACGCGCGTTCTGCCTAATGATACTTTTGTAATTCCACAATCTCTTAGTTCATATATAGTTTCAAATCTTAATATTGTTAATACTTTATTAAATTTTTATAACTTATGGACTATCGCAAAAATGCGACAAGAATTAATTGACAATAACAAATAATATATTATGGCTAAATTTAGCATTTCCCAATCACATATTTCCCATTCTGACAATTCTGATATAAGCATAAAAGAAGTCATTTATTTATTGAGGAGACATCTACCGCTACTCACAGTAATTACTTCTAGTATTTTCTTAATTTCAATTTTGTATACATTAATACAAATACCTACCTATACTTCTACCACAATGGTGGTTATTGAAGATAAGAGTCAAACAGGATCAATGTTTGATTTTGGACTTGAAAATAACCTTTCGCTTACTAACACAATGAATAATGAGATTGAGCTTTTAAAATCTCGCACGCTCTCAGAAGAAGTAGTTAATGATCTATGGTATTCTCCTAATAGAAATAATTTATTTCTCTATGGATCCAAATGTTATAAACCGGAAGGTATTAAAAAACCCGTTAGGGGTTTGTGGAACTCAATTTTCAATAGAAAAAGTAATGAAATATTTTATGCTCAAAACATAGAAATCTCTGATTCGCTTTTTTTTAAAGCTGCAGCAACAATTCGAAATAATATGTCAGTTACAAATGAAAGAAATTCAAATATATTGAAAATTTCAATGACTAGTAACGATCCAGATGAATCATCACTTTTAGCGAATACCGTTGCACGATTATATCAGCAGCGTGACATGGAATGGAGTGCTGGTGAAATTGTCAATCTGCGCAGGTTTTTACACAGTCAGGCAATGCAAATTGAAGCCGAATTGCATTTAGTAGAAGATTCTCTGCGTCAATTCCAAGAACGCGAACAGATTTTTGAGTTAGAAGGTAATGCTAAACAATTGCTTGATCAATTAGGTCAAATTGATACAAAATACAAATCAGCGCTCGCTGAAATAAATATTATCCGAGAACGGAGACGATTTATTGATAGCAAGTTATCTCAAGAAGAAAAAACACTTAAAGATCAATTGTTAAACACTATTGATACTCGATTATTGGCTTTACGCACTGAAATTGCCCAAACAGAAGCAAATTTAGTCCGAAATGCAAGCACTTACGGAGATGGCCATGAGGCAGTACTGTCAGATCGCAGAAAATTAATAAGGCTAAAATCTAATCTTGAAGAGCAAACCAACCAATTAATTGCAGGTGGCACTTCAGTTGCTGATCCCTTGAAATATAGACAAGCGCTAATTGATACTTCTTTATTTTTAGAATCAAGATTAGCAAATTTTCAATCAATGGCAATAGAATACAAAAAAATAGTAAATCAGTACAATCGCCAACTTAATACTTTACCGGCTAAGTCCGTACAGTTTGCTCAGTTAGAACGAGGTCGGTCAGTACTAGCAGAAACATATTCATTAATGCGTCAAAAGTTTGAAGAAGCACGTATCACAGAGGCATCTCAATTAGGGAAAATACGAATTATTGATCCGGCTATTCCACCGTTTAGTAGAACAAGTCCAAATACAAAAGTTAATTTAGCTGTAGGACTACTTTTGGGTTTAGGACTTAGTGCGCTTGCTGCTTTTTTAATAGAACAAACAGATAATTCAATTAAAAATGTAAGTGATATTGAACGTAAAGGGCTAAATGTATTGGGAATAATACCCGACATCAGTAAGGCAATATATGCTACTAAAAAAAGAAATAAAAAGAGAAAAACCCCAAAAACTCCTAAAGGACATAAAGGTACTATAAATATAGCCAGGGATATTAAACGACGAATTATTACAAAAGAAGATCCTCGAGCACCTATATCAGAAGCGTATAGGAGTTTACGCACTAGTATTACTTATGCATCAATTGATAGTCCCACTAAAACAATTATCGTTACCAGTCCTGGACCAGGTGAAGGGAAAACAACAACTATTACAAATCTTGCAATAACTTTTGCAAATATTGGGAAAAGAACTCTGTTGGTTGATGCAGACCTAAGAAGACCCGTTATACATCGTATTTTTAATTTGAATATTGAACCGGGAGTTACACACTATCTTACTGGATTCCCAAGAGACATTCGCCCATTAATTAAACAGACAGAAATTAAGAATTTACAGGTTATAACAGCTGGAGCAACCCCTCCGGATCCTTCGGTATTAATCAGTTCAAAAAGAATGCATGAGTTTATAAAGAGTCTAGAGATTGGCTGGGATATCATACTTTTTGATGCACCACCCGCAATTGCTGTTACAGATACTTCTTTGTTGGCAAAAGATATAAATCAATTGATAATAGTAGTAAAATCCGGGCAAACCGACAAATTTGCTTTCGATCGAACAATACAAATGTTTGAGAGTGTAAATGCACCAATAGCCGGAGTTATTATGAACGCCGTTTCTCCTAAAACCAGCTACGAATCCTACTATTACTATAATGAATACTATCATTATTACGGTAAGGATAAGAATTGATAATATATCAGAAGTATTAACGTTTAGCTTCCTAAATAGTCTTCAAATTCCTCTTTTGTATTGCGCTTTCCGCCAGATGACTTGGCTGAATTTCTACAATATAGACCTTGCAGCAAATCGCATTCAACCAATTAAATTAGCCATCTAGCTAAGGACATATAATTTCAATTGTTAAATTCTTTATAATAATTATAAATTAATTGAAGAAATTAATAAAATTAATACAACAAGAAGGCATGCATTTATAAACGATTCAGATTTGGTTTATATGTATAATAAAATTAAAAATTATCCTTTAGTTATTAAGACCGGGTATAATAACATTCTTAATGAACTATAAAAATCATATTGCAAGATATTATACATCATTATATTGGATTTTTATTCGATTAATATCAATTATTCCCTCACAATATTTTAGAAAACTAATTTTAAAATACATTTTCAGAATGAAAATTTCTCTTAAAGCTGTTTTGTATAGTGGTTTTAAAATTAGTAAAGCAAACAAAATTGAAGTAGGTCCCTATTCAGTTATTGGTCATAATGTTACATTAGATGGCAGAGCTGGTATTTGCATTGGTAGAAATGTAAATATTAGTTCCGAAGTTATGATCTGGACAAAACAACACAATCATAGTGATCCTAAATTTAAAATAGTTGGTGGGAAAGTAATCATTGAAGATTTTGTTTGGATTTCCGCTAGAGCGATAATTTTACCCGGTATTAAAATTGGTAAAGGTGCAATAATAGCCGCGGGTTCTGTCGTAACTAAAAATATTCTACCGAATTCAATTGTTGCGGGGATACCTGCTCGAAATATTGGTAAACGGGAGGGAGGTCTGAATTACAATCCGAGTAAACCGTTTTTGCCGTTTATTTAAATACGAGGATTCACTAGTTCTAATTAAATGAAATAGGTCATTAATTGAAAAAAACACTGTTGTAGTAAATTAAATCAAATGGTAATGATAAGTTTAAAACACAAATGTATCTTTATTGAAGTACCTAAAACGGGTTCGACAAGTATCCGAAAGATTATTGGCTTAACATCCAAACCACCTTTAGATATAAAAGAATGTAGAAAAATATTGAAAACGAATTTTCCATTCCAAACTATAGGGTATTCATATATCAACCCACTATATACTAGATTCACCCCTAACCGTATTAAAACTAAAATAGGTGATAAAATATTTAATAGCTTCTTTAAGTTTGGAATTGTTAGAAATCCTTGGTCACGAACGGTTTCATTGTATTTGAGGCGTGATGGAATCCAAATGTAAAATAAAATGACGTTTGAGGATTTCGTTGATTGGATTCAAAATAGTAAGATACATGTATCCACCCTTCGCATAAAAAAAATCAACTTAATTGGTTTATTGATGAAAATGGGGAAATAATTGTTGACCATATTGGAAAGTTTGAAACAATAATTAAAACCTGGAGTCATATCACCGATAAATTATTTATCAAAGACAGTTTGCCACATATAAATAATAACAATTTTTCATTTAGAAAACATTATACTGAATATTACGAAGATAAAACAAAAAAGATAATTAGAAAAAAGTTCATTATCAATATTAAGCATTTTGAATACGAATTTGAATCTTAAATGAATAACAGGCTGCAACAATAAACTATATGATAATGCTTACTGAATATTCGCTCTACACATTACTAAAAATAAACCAAATTTTTGCTTTGCAATAAGTAATATTATATTGCAGGATTACCATACAATCATAAATAATACTCATCATTAACAGAAAATTGAAATCTTTAATTAATAATCAATTTATCTTTTAGATTAGAAATAATGTACAATAATCTAAAACAAGCTACTAAATCTATCATTAATGCATATGGAAAATATAAAATACAAAAACATGGATTTTGGTTTATTGACATTCCTCGTACATCTTCAAGTAGTATCAGAGTTGAACTTGGAAAATATTTTGGTATACCATTTGGAAAAAATAATATTTTCGAAACTAAACTTTCCTCACCATATAAATTATATCATGATCACTTACCTGTAAAAAACATAAAAAGAAAATTGGGTTCAGAATTATGGAATCAGTTATTCACATTCACATTTGTAAGAAATCCCTGGGATAGAATATTCTCCTTTTATTACTATAGAAAAAAATGTAACGAAATCCCATCGGATCTTACTTTTCGAGAATATATCTTATTACTGAAAAATAAACAATTAGGGAAATATGGTTTACCTCTGAATTCACATGATTACAAAAACTGTGCTGATTATCTTTTAGATGATAATAACAAAATAAATGTAAATTATGTGGGCAAATATGAAACTAGAGAAAAAGATCTTGATACTATTGCAAAAAAGATTGGCTGTAACCGAATTGGGGATCTACATTTACAAAAAGCAACTCCCCACAGGATTAACTATACAAAATATCTTGATACAGAAATAATAGCAATTATTGAAAGATTATATTTGAAGGATATCACATTGTTCGATTATACATACTCAAATTTATATGAATAAACCAAGCATATCCGTGATAACCCCAAGTTATAATATGCTCTCATATTTGAAACGATGTGCCGCGTCAGTGGCAGATCAAAAAGGCACAGCAGTTGAGCATATTATTATCGATAATATGTCCAATGATGGAACAATGCAGTGGCTACAAAAAAACAACAAAGTAAAAAAAATTATTGAGCCGGATATTGGTATGTATGACGCCCTAAATAAAGGTATAAAACATTCAGAAGGAAATATTTTTTGTTATTTAAATTGTGATGAACAGTATCTACCTGATACCCTGGGAAAAGTACTTAAATTTTTTAATGATAACAAAGATATAGATATTGTTTACGGGAATGCTTTGTTTATAGACGAGGATAATAATTTAATTGCTTTTAGAAAATCTATCAAACCAAGATATTACTACATTCTGGCTCATTATCTCTATACATTTACCTGCACTTTATTTTTTAGACGAAAGATAATTAATGATGGACATTTATTCAACACAAATTATAAAACAGTAAGTGATGCAATGTTTGTATCCAACTTAGTAAAAAGAAAATATAATTTTGGTTATTTAAATGAATATATTTCTATATTTACTTTAAGAAAAAATAATTTATGTTTAAGTCCTTTAGCCAAAAAAGAACAACAACAACTAAAGCTAAAACTACCTTTTTGGATTAGAAAACTTAGTTTCATTTTATTAATTTTGCGTTATACGGAAAATATTTTATCCGGTGTATATAAACAAAACATTCCTCTTGAATATAATATATTTACAAATGATAATTTAAGCTGCAGGAGAAAAATGATTGCAATGCACGTATCAACCTTCTCTAAACAACATTAAATAGAAAAAAATTGTTATAGAGATAGACTACAATTACTTGAAAATTCATAATATTCGAATTGGTCTTGATATGCATACTGTTGATGGTACATATCAAGGAATAAGAACACATGTATTAGAGATATTTAGCAGAGTCGTTGCATTGTGTCCTCAAATACAATTTTATTTATTTCTTGAAAATCCAACCACGCTTTCAGCCTTTTCCAATAATTTTAATTTACCAAATGTAACAACGATTAGGATTCCCATCTCTAATCCTTTTTTACGTCTTATGTGGTTTTTCCCTAGGATGCAAAGAAAGTTCGATCTTGATTACTTTCATTCCCAATATATATTCCCATTTCCCCTATTCTCTAAAGGGTTTGTAACTATTCATGATATATTATTTGAAACGCATCCTCAATATTTTGCAACATTTTTTAAAGTACGATTAAAATTATTAGTCAAATATGCTGCAAAAAAATCTGAACACATTTTCTCAGTAAGTAATTATTCAAAGGAATCTATAATAAACGAATATGATATCAATCCTGATAAGATAACAGTCACATATAACGCCGCAAGTAGTATTTATTCAAACGAAAAGAATAAACAAAATATTTTGAATAATTTGTCTTTAAAACAAAAAAAATATTTATTGACGGTAAGCAGGAGTGATGTTCGAAAAAATTATCATACTCTAATTAGAGCATACTCAACTATAAAAGAGAAAGCACCACCATTAGTAATCATTGATTCCTCTGCAAAACGATTTGTACTAATGAAAACTATTGAAAGATTTCAGCTTCAAGATAAGATTAATATTATTTCCAATATTAATAACGAAGTATTATCAGAAATATATAAGAATGCAACACTATTTATCTATCCTTCTTATGCTGAGGGATTCGGAATTCCGGTAATAGAAGCTATGGCTTCGGGCTTATGTGTTATCGCGTCTAATACTACTTCACTCAAAGAAATAGGACAGGGCGCTGTATTTTTTATAAATCCAAATAATCCAAACGAAATAGCCAACGCAATACAAGCTTTGCTAAAAGATGATGAACTTAGAAAAAAACATGAAATTCTATCAGTAAACAGGGCTTCTGAATTTTCCTGGGACGAGTCGGCCCATAAAGTTGCTGAAATTTATAACTCACTTTATTAATATGTGTATAATTACCATCAATTTGCTATAACATGTTTATATAATAATTTATGAAAAAATTATCAATCATTGGCACTGTAGGAGTACCTCCTAAATTTGGCGGTTTTGAAACTTTAGCAAACATTTTAGTGAAAAACCTTTCCAATAATTATAGCATTACGGTTTTTTGCAGTAGTAAACATTATAAAGATAGAGAGAAAAAATATTTCTCCGCTAAACGGTTTTTTATACCGTTTAGAGCTAATGGTTTCCAAAGTATTCCATATGACGTTATTTCAATACTAATATCAATATTTATTTCTGATACATTACTTATTCTAGGTATTTCAGGATGTATAATACTGCCAATAATTAAACCATTTCATCAGAAAAAAATAATTGTATCTATGGGCGGATTAGAATGGAAACGCAATAAATGGTCAAGACTTGCTAAATGGTTTCTTAAGTTTTCAGAGAAGTGTACCATCAATTTCGCTGATGTAATTTTAGCTGATAATATTGCAATTCAGGATTACGTTAAATTTAAATATAATAGAGTAAGTGAATTAATTGCATATGGTGGAGATCAATCAGTTAACATTAAGCCTACATTGAAAAACATTAAAAAATTCTCCTTTTTAAAAAACGAATATGCACTGTCAATCTCAAGGATTGAACCGGAAAATAATTGTGATTTAATCTTGGAGGCTTTTTCTAAATCAAGTGATATTCAACTTATATATATTGGCAACTGGGACAATAACAAATATAGTAAAACATTAAAAGAAAAATATATATCTCACAATAATCTCATTTTACTTGATGCAATATATGATATTAATGTTTTAAATCTTATTAGGAGTAATTGCAAAATTTATGTTCATGGACATAGCGTTGGCGGAACAAATCCTACGCTCGTAGAGGCAATGTATGTCGGGTTACCGATATTAGCTTATGATGTAGATTTCAATAGAGAAACAACTCAAAATAAAGTATTATACTTTAAAAATATAAAACAATTACAGAATAATGCTGAACTATTATTAAATGATGGAACTCTTCGTAAAAAAATATTGGAGAATGTCAAGAAAATTGCAAAAGACAAATATAACTGGGAAAGAATTATTAATAAATATGATAGTATTTTATAATTATGCGTAATTTTGTAGTCAATATCAATAATGCAATTAGATAATCTCAATTTAAGCATTTATCTTGTCGCTTTCTTATCTTTACTATTTAGTATAATGATAGGACGATTTCTGTATAAATCAGATATACCACCTTTCCTCCTCGACATGCCCGATAAAAGGAAAATACACACACGACCTACTCCGTTAGTTGGTGGAATTACAGTTATTTTTTCAACGCTTATAGTAATAATTTTATTTCAACTATATACTAAAATTCAAATTGAACAATTTATTATCTTTTCTATATATTTTTTCTTTGTAGGACTGTTTGATGATCTTTTTAGATGGAATTATAAGAAAAAATTGTTTTTGCAAATTTTGGGAATAATAATATTTATCATTACAATTTCTTCAAATATATCACATTTAACTTTTAGTTCCATCTATTCAGATTATAAAATCTTAAATTATATTATCATTGCTCTATGGATGCTGGTGATTATAAATGCTTTTAATTTTTTTGATGGTGTAAATTTTCTCGCCGGTAGCCTTGCGATTGTATTTTTCTCAAGCTATGCAATTTATTACTATAGATTAGGCGACGACTTACCATTGACCCTTGCGATTGTATTAATATTTTCAATTATTGGTTTTTTAGTGTATAACCGAGCTCCCGCAAAAATGTTTCTTGGTGATGGAGGTTCCATGTTCCTTGGTTTTGCAATAGCAGCTTTTCCAATTATTTTTAAATCAGATACATCTAATTCATTAGATTTAGCTTTCCCTGTGATAGTATCATTTATACTTATCACTGATGCTACATTTGTTATTGTTAATCGTATTATAAAGGGTAAAAGTCCGTTCAAACCTGACAAATCTCATTTGCATCATCAATTATTAAACCTAAATTTTAGAAATAGATATATTGTAATAATAATTATAACCGGTGCATTATTACATTCAACATTGGCGTTTTTTACACAAAAAATTGAATTAATTTGGTGTATTATTCTACTCATATTGATAAACATAATTTTTATTAGCCTGCCTCGTTTTCTCCCTGCTCTATTTAAAAAATATAATTTATGGGAATTTAAAAATATTTATGATAAAATTATAAATTATTTCGAGGAAAAATAAAATGCGTTCATTAATTATATTGGCAGTTCTTAGTGTATCTTTATTCAGCTGTAAAACCATTATTTTGAATGATGAACAAGTCATAGCAGATATTCCCGAAGATATCGAATTAATAACTATACCTGCCGGAGTGTATTCCTCCGGCGAAACCGGATTAGAAAAATATATCGAATATGACTATATGATGATGAAATATCCTGTTACCAACACACAATATATTGATTATCTACAAGAAGCCTCTGAAAATGGTGGTGTTACAATCACAAGTCAAAGTGTAACCGGTTATTATCAAGGAGATAATAATTGGCCGTCCGGCATTTATGAATACGTTGACTTTAATGACCCTAATTGCCGTATCGGATTCAATCCGCCAGATGAATTTGTGATAAAGTGGAATTGGTTTGGTGGACGCAAGGAAGGCTATGACCGTCACCCTTTAACAGAAGTCACATGGTTCGGAGCAAATGCTTTTGCAGAATATTACGGTATGAGATTACCTACCAAAGAAGAGTGGGAAAAGGCAGCGCGCGCAAACACTGGGTATAAATTTTCTTGGGGAAACAACTTCAATTCAACAAAAGTTAATTTTAAAGATAGTGGAGATATTTACGATAATGACACAACTCCCGTTGGTTTTTACAATGGAGATAATAATACCACTGATAGTTATAGTCCCTACGGTATATATGATATGTGTGGTAATGTATGGGAGTGGACTGATAGTTGGAAAGATCAATCTCCCGGTAAAGTGCTGAAAGGCGGTTCGTGGCAGTCAAAGCTAAATATAGAATCTGATGGTCATATTGAGTATTATGAATTATATACTTGGTTTGAACCTACTTATGGATATTCTCCCAATAATAGCAGTAGTGACATCGGATTCCGCTGTGTAAAAATATTATAAAATCAATCTTTATTAGATATTATTTTTTACGAAATTTATCAATAAAATCTTTAGTTATATCTCTTTCTATTCCTACCCAAATAACATTACCTCCCCTGGTCTTATCTCTTGACTCTAAGTTTAGTGTAACTTCCCTTTCATAATATAAATTCAGCTTATAAGCTTTATATGTATATCGAAGATCTAGTCTGAACTCCAATTTTGTTTCAGGCCAAATATCGTTTAGTGGATCTGTAATTAAATTAGTTTCCACTATAGAAGTAGGTTGGTTAACACCATGTCTTTCATAATTAAAAGATGGTAAAATTGTAAGATTATCGTTCAACCAACCAAACATTAAAAGGACATCATCTGAATCTGTGCCGCTATGAGCAACCCATCTTCTACCGTTATAACTACTATAATCATACATTTCTCTTTCCCACCAATCAGCGCCTGATCCTAATATACGGTGTGTGGATCTTGATTTATGGTTCTGAAAATATTCACAGCCAAAAAACAAATTTTCATTTCCAAATAATCCATATTTACGAAATCCAATATTTGTAGCAATAGCATGATCGGGATATACCCAGAGAACCCATGAGCTTGAGGTTATATCAGTTCTGCCAATCTCAAAGAATAAATTTAGTTTTGATTTATTAATAAGCACTGAAATATAGGCAGTCGCTGAATGATCGTCATAACTCCAATTAGCTAAATATTTTTCGGTGTCGGCTGGCTGAAAAGGACCTTTAAAAATTGATAATGCTGCATCTTGCCATCTTACACTATCCCTTAACACAAGTTCGTGAGTACCTCCCGTTAATGCTTCTCTGACTATCCCTATAGATATTGTTGGTTCTGAATAATATGATACACCAAATAATGCAGCAGTATAGTATGGTTCATATTTACTCTTTTTATCAAATTTTGAGAAAATATAGCGTCCACTAAAACCCCAATTTTTGTAATGTTTTTCTTCTATTGTGCCTAAAAATATATGACCAAATCCCGAGGTGTTATTGGTCATTGTCGTTGAAGTATGTATTCCCGGTCCTGACCACATATTCGCATTAGAAAACCCTGCCCCAAATCCCTTATAATTTGCATAAAATTGTAATTCACGAATACCATATGTTACGTATGGATTTTCCATATGGACACGATTATCATTTAATCTTGAAAATTTCGGTAACCGATTTGGTTCAATATAATCATCGTTTTGATCGATAAAATAATACGGTTCGGCACTTACAGCAAGATACTGATTTCTGTATGCCACATTTAGTGAACTAAAAAATCCAACTCCTTTTCCAACCCAACGATCGGACATATTTTCCAAATTGGGTGCAGAACTATTATAAAAGAATTCACTTCGCACCTTTAATGACCAATTATTTTTCATATCAACCGATCTAAATATCGGTCGCGTTATCAATGCTACGGGTTTATCGTTACCTGATAGCATATTTTTTTCTGTTAGTAATAAATTATATGGGTCAGCAGGAATATAGATTTGACTATAAACCTGTCCAATGATTAGAAATATAAAAAAAGACAAAAGAATAGATTTATTTTTTTTTATAGTTCCAAACATTATCTTTTAATCTTATCTAAGAGGAAAATCTTAATATTTTTCTCGACACCTAACCATAAGACATTTCCACTTCGTCTTGATTGGATATCACCATAATCTGAAAATTCATAATTAAGAACATATTCATATTCATAATATAATGAAATACGAAATCCTTTATATCTGTATCTAAAATCGCACCGAAATTCAAACTTAGTTTCAGCCAACTGACTCATACCTCTATAGATCTGTCTTTCTTCGTTAAGATAATAATCATTAAATATTTTATCATAAACAAGCGTATTTGCCTCTTCATTTATTAGTACATATGAATGTGTTAAACTATGCCTTTCATAGTTAAATGACGGTATTATCGAAATTCCATTATTAGAATAGCCAAATAAAAATGTAAAGTCATCTGAATCAGGACCGCTATGAGCTGCCCAATACCTTCCATCATAGGTATAATAATCAAATTGTATATCACTATACCAATCGTGTGTTTCTTTCATTTTCCAAAAAGAACTGTGAGCTATATTGGTATATTCAAAGGCGGCAAACAAGTTTATATTATTAAATAAACCATATTTTCGAACTCCAATTGTGAACGCATCGGAATGATCCGGTGTAATGATAAAATCCTTTAAACTTTTTGGACCGGCATTTCTCCCCCATTCTAAAAATAATACTGTTCCCGAATTCGGAAACCGAAGATTAATATATCCCGCAAATGTTTGACTTGCCGGATTAAGTAAATCATTTTGGTCACTTGGTTTTTCAATTTTTACTATTTCAAACGGTAATAATGCCGCTTCCAACAAACTAATATCATAATCTGTTTTTTTTCCACCAGACAAAAAAGCGCGTGCGAACCCAACTGTTATAGTTGGTATTGAATAATAAGTTGTATTAAAAATAAATCCACTATAATATGGCTCTGATTCGCTTTTTTTCCCAAATTTTGATAAAATATATCTGCCGTTAAATCCCCAATTCTTATAACGTTTTTCTGTGATTGTACCCAACATCAAATGCCCGAAACCAGTGGTGTTATTAGTCATCATCAATGAACTATGTAGTCCGGGTCCCCACCACATATTTGCATTGGAAAAACCACCTCCAAATCCATTGTGCTTTAAATATAACTGAGTTTCTCTGACTCCAACAGATGTATAAGGAGTTTTAACATGCGGTTGATTGTCATTCAAGTGATTGAATTTCGGCAAACGTTGAGGCTCCCTATAATCATCATTTTGCGATATGAAATAATATGGTTCAATACTTGCAAAAATAATATCGCTATTATAAGCAATATTAGCTGAGGTAAAAAAACTGACACCTTTACCTACCCAACGGTCAGATGTATTCTCAAGATTTGGCGCTCCACTATTATAAAAAAATTCATTTCTCACTTTTAACGACCATACATCTTTTAATTGTTTAACCGGTAGAACAACTGGTCTAATCATTAAAGAACCGGGATCACCACCACCCATCATAACCTTTTGTTCAGCAAATATCAAATTGAACGGGTCTGCAGGAATGTACAATTGGGCAGAGACAGAACTTATAATAAATACTATTGATACTAATCGTATCTTAGGTAAAATTTTAAGACGTACCATTAATTTACCAATCAATTATTATTCCAAGATGTCCACTATATCCAGAATTCGGATACTTAAAACTAATCAATCCGAATAAATCGATAATCCTATTTATTGAATAATTTGTTTCAAATCGGAATTCCGAGGAATTGTGAATCTCCCCGAGCAAATACGGTGTATTATCATCTAATTCAGGATCGCGTAAATCATAATTATCCATTGGAGAACTCCCAAGCCCTGAACCTTGCCTAATTAACATTGACGAAATATTAAAATACCAGCGGTAGGAAGGCCAAAAACCAGCTTTAAGTAGTACAGACTGTGAGTTAGGCCCTTGAGGCAATCCAAGACCAATTCCTGCCGAAGTATATGAATTAACTATATCATTATGGGTATAAGTCCACGGTCGACTGACTGTTGTTTCTACTCGTAAATCCGCTAAATACGGACTAGTCTTTGATACCCAATGAATTCCTGTTTGAAATACAAATTTATTAGCCCACCATTTTGTTAATACTTTTTCCCATGCTAACTCGTCCCAAAATAATGTGTTGTACCATCTTAGTCCGGGTTTGATACGCCATGAGCAATCCAATGCCATCAGCAAATTATCCCTGTCTCCCTGATTATGTTCAGCAGGCCAATAAAAGTTTACCGGTATCAAGTATTCTATCTCAAAGGGACGGTTTCCATAAATAACCATCTCATTGAATGACATAATCAGATTTTCGTTTATCTCTAATTCAATTCGGTGAGCCGCCAAATATTTTTGTGGAGATCCCTCTTTATGATGAATATCAATACTTTCCATTGACAATAAGGAACCGTGTATAAAATGGAATCCAATATTTTTATATTTAAAGGAATAATTTATATAAGGGAATGTTTGGGTACTGCCCGAAAGAATTGGAGAATGCAAAGGTGAAAAACCCCATATCACAGGAGTTTTACTTAATTGAAAATTACCATATTTAGTTGAAATATTAAAAGTGGCTTCCGATTGGTACCACAACGTCCAATTCACAAAATCAAAGTACGGATGATCTTCATTTTTAAAATCTTCGATTTTATATACTAGCGATGAATCACCGACAAATCGATTTATTGTAAAGTTTACGTAAAACGATAACTGATCATATAATGACCCAAAAACAGACACCTGATCCGTAAAACGTCGGTAAATTGATTCTTCAATTGCTTCCAAACGCATTGTCTCGCTTACATCTGCCCAAGCGTAAACAGTCGAATCTCTGTATGATAAAAAATGCGGTTCAGACCCATGTATTTGATAATTACTAAACGCAGTATTTCCAATTCTCCTTAAAGTTGATTTCTGCAATGGAAAACTAATCGTACTTTCAAATTTTTCTATAGAAAATTCCGACTCGAATCTTTTCAACAATTGTCGGTCTTTATTGGATAATTCATCGGATACAACCGCTAACTGCTTGAACATATCCCTAACTTTTGAATAAGTTAACGGTCGGACGCTCACATCGCTTTGCGAAAGATTTCCTAAAGTAATTTGACGTTCAATAAATTGGTTTACTAAGTGTTTTTGCGGTATAGGGACTTCTTGTGCATAACTTGTTGCAGTAACCACAAGTAATATGCAAGTGCCAATAAATAACGATTGCCAAAATTTATATGATAAGATCATAACCATTAATATTTGTAGAAATTAAATACAATTCTCTGTATCCCCTTACATTTTTCTTGAAGAACGAATTTACGACTCAAAAACCGAAATAATATATTCCGCAATCGCGAATGCGCTTGTAGCAGCCGGTGACGGAGCATTTAGAACATGGGTTATGTTATTATTCCTGATTATGTGGAAATCATCGAGTATTTTACCATTTTTGGTCAAGGCTTGGGCACGAACACCACTTCCACCGGGGATAAGATCATTACTTTTTATTTCAGGAATTAATTTTCTTAATGCTTTTACAAATAAAACTTTAAGATAAGATCGTAGTATTTCAGCCGTTCCGACTTTCCAATATCTTTTTCCTAGTTTCCAAAAGGCCGGATATCCAAATACATCAAACAAATCCTTAAAATTTATGTCAGTTTTAGCATAACCTTCTCTAGCAAATGCTAATACCGCATTTGGTCCAGCTTCTACAGTGCCATCTATTTTTCTTGTAAAATGAACTCCGAGGAAAGGAAACTCAGGGTTAGGGACCGGATATATTAAATTTTTCACTAAAGGTGCTCTGTTAGTTTTTAATTTATAATATTCACCACGAAATGGTATTATTTTAATACCAAGATTTGTCTCGGTCATCTTTGCAATTCTATCGGAGTACAATCCTGCACAATTAACTACGGATTTGGAGTGAAAATTACCTTGCGTTGTTTCAATTACAATTCTATCATTATCTTGGATAATACCAATTACCTTAGAATTTAGTTGTATTTTACTGCCATTCTGTTCAATGATATTAACACAAACATTACAAACATCATGATAATCTATAATACCGGTAGAAGAAGATTGAATACCTTTTATGCCAAATGTATGTGGTTCAAGCTCTCTAATTTCATCTTTATCTAACAATTTTATATTTGGTACATCGTTTTTTATTCCGCGGTCATAAAGTTCCATCAAGAACTGTATTTCACGCTCATTGTTCGCAATAATCAACTTTCCGCATAAATCATATTTTATACCATATTTATTGCAAAATTGTAACAGTTTTTTAACACCAAGTCGACAATTTTTAGCTTTTAACGAACCAGGTTTATAATAAATACCGGAATGAATAACTCCACTATTATTACCGGTTTGATGAACCGCTACTTTAGATTCTTTTTCAATTACTATTAACTTATTAGATGGATTCTTATCAAGATATTCATAGGCAGTTGCTAAACCTACGATCCCTCCACCAATGATAGCCACATCGTACATGTGGTTTCTATATACTTTGAGTGTTACCTAAACGAATAATTTTAGAATCTTTTATACCTGAAAAAACATTGCGAGTATCAATAATTAATTTTGATTCTGATTTGACTAAATCATAATCTATATTCGAATGATCTGTGATAATTACCACTGCATCATATGAGTGTAAAGTTTCCGCTGTTAAATTATTTTGGCTATATTTATCCTTATCATTCCAATTGATCTTAGAAACAAAATCATCATAATAATCAACCTGTGCACCACCCTGTTCCAAAAGCGTCATCACGTCCAGTGCAGGGGATTCCCGTACGTCATCTATATCTTTTTTATATGCAATACCTAAAACTAATATTTTGCTTCCATTAATAGACTTTTGAAAACGGTTAAGCCCACCGCTAATTAACTCCAATACATGTAGTGGCATTCCTGTATTTATCTCACCGGCAAGCTCGATAAATCTTGCGCGGTAATCCAATGTCTTCATCTTCCAGGCTAAATAATGTGGATCAATTGGGATACAATGCCCTCCTAAACCGGGTCCCGGTGTAAACTTCATAAATCCAAAAGGTTTCGTTGCTGCTGCATCGATAACTTCCCAAACATCTACGCCTAATTTTTCACACATAATCGCTACTTCATTGGCAAGTCCGATGTTGATAGAACGAAAAGTATTTTCTAACAGTTTAACAGTTTCGGCAGCTTCGGGAGATGATACTGGAACAACAGTATCAATTATTGATTCATAAAGCAGCTTGCCAATAGCTGTACATTTTTCGGTGATTCCACCGATTACTTTAGGAGTATTCTTAATCTGATATATTTCATTACCCGGATCAACACGCTCAGGCGAAAAGCATAGATAAAAATCATCCCCGACAGTCAAATTCTTTTCCTCTAATGCAGGTAGAATTAGTTCACGAGTTGTTCCTGGATAAGTTGTACTTTCCAGACTAATAAGCATATCGGTGTGAACATATTTTGTTAATTGATCCAATACATTTAAAATATATGAAACATCAGGATCCTTTAATTTATTAAGCGGTGTTGGAACACAAATTATTACCGCATCTATCTTGCTTATCACCGAAAAGTCATTTGTAGCGCTTATTTTTTTAGATGAAACTAATTGTTTTAAATTATCATCGGATACATCTGCAATATAATTTTCACCTTTGTTAAGTTTCTCCACCCTTCTTTTATCTATATCAATACCAATAACTGCAAAACTATTATTAGCAAATTCAACCGCTAACGGTAATCCTACATATCCCAAGCCGATTATCCCAATTACGGCAGTTTTATCATTTATTTTACTTTGTAAATCTTTGTTCATTTTCTGCTCAATTTTTATAATAATATTATTGAAATTACATTATATCTGGAATAGCAATGTAGCAGTAATTATAGTAATTTTGGTAATTGCAAAACGCAGGGCATAAGCTTAATTTTCAGCCCGTTACCGGGCCCATAGCTCAACGGTTAGAGCAGCGGACTCATAATCCGTTGGTTCGGGGTTCAAATCCCTGTGGGCCCACTAGTAAAAATCTCATTTTCTCGACGGAGAGAGTGGGATTTTTTGTTTTAACTGGAAATATGCTATATTGACAGAATATGACACAAATAGACACTAAATGATCCTATTTTCAGCAGTTTTTCAGCGGTACATCCTCTAAAGAGCAGTGTTCATCTAATTTTAAAATATAAATCGAGTACCAAAAACGATGGTTTTTGAAACCTTAAAATAAACTAAGGTACTCATTTAACGGTGGCGACAACATTACAATCATGTACGCCCTCACAGCAGTCTTGGATGTAACCCACCGGCACCAATGGCGGTCATTCCAATAGAATCAAAAACAATCTTATATTAAATTAAATCAAATAACCCTAACTCTAAAAATGGTTCAAACATTGGGGCTAGTCATAAAAAGGGATGAATTGAACGCTTTTAAACTTTGATTTTAAGATAAGCATAAGAACAGTATTGTGATTAGATAAAAGCAAATCAACGGATAGTTATAAGTGTATTTATGCTGCAACATAATATCAATACAAATTAAATAACAAGATTAAACTATTGTAGATACAGTTTTTGTGGATGATTAATCGTAATTTTTAGTATGGAAAAATATAGAATCGGTATTGATTTAGGTGGTACAAAGCTACTTGGTATTCTCATTGATAGTAACGATAATATATTAAATAAGAAAAAGATAAAGATTCAAATAAATATAACTATTGATAAAGTAGTTGATGAAATTGCAAGTATCTATATTGGATTATCACACAATGTAGAGATTGAAAAATTAGGAATGGCAGTTCCTAGTTCAGTTCAAGTTGAATCGGGAATTGCTTCTTTTCTTCCGGCATACGGATGGAAAAATGTTCCATTTAAACGACTAATTGAGTCGAAACTTGGTGTTGAGGTTTATATTGATAACGATGTTAATATGGCTACCTTGGCTGAGTACAAAATGGGAGCAGGCATTGGTGTT